>MVQW01000082.1 GCA_002067265.1 Methanomethylovorans sp. PtaU1.Bin073
TTTTGATAGTCCTGGGCGGATTCGAACCACCGTCTTCGGCTCCAAAGGCCGAAAGGATTGACCACTACCCTACAGGACTATGCTGTACTATTTAATTAGAACCGACGCAGGGTCGATATAGACCTGCTGGTTCTTATGGTTATCGATTGTCACTTATTGATGATAAGCGTTACCAGGTCTTCATCCTTGAGCACATGGTCAAGACCTGCCCTCTGGCCGGGGTGCTTGGCAGACCTGCCCCAGATCTGGGAGTACCTGAACTTCCTGCGGAAATCCCTGTGCAGCTTGTCACAAACATCGCCCACGGTGGTGCCGTTCTGCACTATCATGGGCTCTTCTAGATCTGCCGGCCCTCCCTGCGGTTTAAGATAGATCCTGATGAAATCCAGAGCATCGTAGATGTTGTCTTGCACAATGTGGAGGTCCACATCCCGGTCAGCAGAGATGAACGCTGCATCCGGGAACTTTCTTTTTGCGGCTTCCAGGGTTGCGGGGTCGGCCAGGTCGACCTTGTTCACTGCGATGATGGACGGGATGTACACCCTGTTCCCCATCACGGCATCTATGAGCTGGTCAATGTTTATGTTATCCCTGATGAGCACGTGGGCGTTGTGGATCTTGTACTCGTTAAGTATGTCCTTGATAAGGTCGTCGTCCAGCTCCAGCTCCTTTGTGGAGCTTATGATGACCCCTCCCCTGTCCTGCCTCTTGATCACCACATCAGGAGCTCTCTGGTCGAGCCGGATGCCGGCCTGATACAGTTCCTCTTTAAGGATATCATAGTGCTGCAGCTGGAACACGTCCAGCATGAACAGGACGAGGTTGGTGTTCCTGACCACCGCTATGACCTCTTTGCCCCTGCCTCTGCCGCTTGCTGCACCCTTCACCAGTCCGGGAACGTCCAGGATCTGGATGGTGGCGTTCTTATATTCCATGGCACCGGGAATCACATCCAGCGTGGTGAACTCATAGGCCCCCACCTCGGAATTGGCATCCGTGAGCTTGTTGAGCAGCGTGGACTTACCCACGGACGGGAATCCCACCAGGGTAACGGTGGCATCACCCGATTTCTTTACGGAATAACCTTCGCCTGAAGACTTGCTTGCAGCTCTCTTTACCACCTCGTCCCTAAGGCGTGCAAGCTTGGCCTTCAGCTTGCCTATGTGATGGGATGTGGCCTTATTATAGACGGTGTTCTTTAACTCTTCCTCGACCTGCGCGATGTCTTCTTGTATACTCATCCGGACCTGCCATTATAATAATAGTAAGATATAATTATACTTTTGCTGCGATTGCGGCTTTGAATCTTGTCACATGATGGCAATGGGAGTATAAAAAGACATTGTATAGGGGGAGGGTGTAGGTGAAGGAAGAAAAAGTAAAAATAAATAGTTTGCCTAACTGACAGAAAAAGGCGAAGATTTGAGTTAGTTTTAGATATTGAAGTAGTATACAACTTTGATTATACTACCACCACTTAGAACTTCCTTTAAGTTCTTCTATTGCTTCTTTTTCTTTTGGCTTTCGGAATATAAACAAATGTTCATGTGCAATTAGATAAAAATCATTGCTAACCACTGGCCAATTATTGAAGCTACTTGTTGTATTCCACTGATGTTTAATAACATCTTCTTTCAAAATAAAGCCTGCATCTAAAAATACTTGCATAACTAAGGTTGAAAGAGGGATATAGTGTTTGCGTCTCCTTGTGTCACCTATAAGAATCGCACAATACTTGTTTGGTTTTAGAACTCTAAAACATTCTCTTGCAACATGCATCATATTTTTTTCAAATTCGCTGAGCATACTGATATTAGAAAGATCGTTTTCAATTGAACCTCCACTATATGGAATAATGTTTGCATAGGGAGGATGAGTTGCAATGAGATCAATAGTATTCGATCCAACCAGGTCTAGATTTCTTGCATCTCCAACATAAGTTTCAAGTCTTGGTTCTACATAACCTTCTTTATAATCTAAATAAGTAAAATCTAGCCTATTCCTAGCAACCATAATGGAATCTGGATTGATATCTACTCCTATAGCATTTCGTTCTAAAAGTTTGCACTCTACAAGAGTAGTACCACTTCCAACCATCTGATCTAATACAGTATCTCCTTTTTTTGTATAACGTAATATGAGATTTCTTGGAATAATTGGAGACCAATTACCCCGATATTTTCCATCATGTGTTGCCCAATTACCCCTATCAGGGAAAGACCAAATGGTTGTTGTTTCAAGTCTGCAATCCCTTGGTTCAAAATTGGATATGTTCCAAATTTTCGATAACTTAATAGGACTATTACCAATAAGAACCTCGTTTCGTGTTTCCAGAAAGTCCCTGTACATTTCACAAGTTATGAGTTCCATAATCGACACTTTCCACTGTATAAATAGTAAAGATATAGATAAATATTTCTGATTAGAACTATATTTACAATTAATGAAATGTAACTTTTTTAAAAATATTACATTGTAGAGAACATACTTTGAATTTTATTTTAACACATTAACTTAAAAGGGATTAAAACCCTGAGTAATGTTTGCCAACAAAACAGAAAGGAGATGATTGTGTTTTGTCCAATAAATACTTAAAGTTTGTTGATACAACTAAATTCATTGTTACTGGTTTCAAGATCTCAGGTAAGCCTGTACATGACTCAAGGAGACGTATTTCACACAACTTTTGATTGCAATTTTAAATACCACAAATCTTCACGTTCTGAACAGTAATTTTTGTGTTTTTTATTTTCATAGACTGTATACTGTTCAATTGGTGGCTGACCTCTGCAAAAACTCATGCAAAGATTGTCAATCTCTTTAGGACTATCCACAAATTGCCTTAACCAGCCTTGATAAAATAATGAAGGAGGGTCATATCTGCTTTCTCTGTGATAGCAGTAGTCTTGCTCGATGATGAACAGCTGATGTAAGTATGCGGTTATTCGTAGAGGATTTAAGGCATGCTCAAAGTGCTCATCATCAAAAATCTTTATTTCTTCTTCTGGACAATTATGATAAAAAATGTTGTCGAAACATAATAATAGATCTTTTTTTAGTTCCGGCCTTGACCTAGTACGAAGATAAAGGTCGATCATAATACGCAAGTGGTTTGGCTTGAATTCTCTTTCTTTATGCTGTAGCCAAATCTGAAAATTTTTGTTTACGTCATAACTTTTAAATCTTTTAGATAATTTAGACGGCCTATATATAAAAATCTCAAAATATTCTTCCTCACAAATACTTTGTTTAGAATCGAATCTGAGATCCCTTACAAGCTCAAATATATCTTCATATTTCATTGATTAATTCCTTACCAAGATCAGTGATTTTGTAAAGCTTGCCTATTTTATCGAATGGATTTAAGCAAACAATCAATTTTTTATCAAGAAGCTCATTGAGGGAGAAAGAAGATTGAGAAAGAGAGATTTTCATTTTGTTTTTAACTTCGTTTGCTGTTAAAGCCTTTTCAGATTCGTATAATAGATTCAACACGGCTCTTCTCCTAGATCCTCTCTTTAGCCATGCATATAATTCCCAATCCATACTTTATTTTAAGTGTGCGACATATTTAAATAAAGTTAAGATCATGTTAAGAAAAAGTAAAATAAATAACAGCAAAAACAAGTAGAGAAGAGAATGTTATATTATCAAAGAAATGACTTTAAGTTGCTTAAAGGCGATTCCCTGAAAATATTACCTCGGATGAAAAAAGATTCGGTTACTACTATCTTTGCAGATCCGCCATATAACCTTTCTAACGATGGAATCACTTGTAAAGCTGGAAAAATGGTAAGTGTTAACAAAGGAGAATGGGACCGTTCAAAGGGATTCACTCAGGACTTTGAATTTATATATAACTGGATCAAAGCTTGCCAAAGAGTGCTAAAACCTGATGGAACAATATGGGTATCAGGAACCATGCATAACATATACCAAGTTGGTTTTGCTCTACAGTCTTTAGGATTTCACATTTTAAATGAAATTTCATGGTATAAACCCAATGCACCACCTAATTTGAGCTGCAGATATTTTACTCACACCCATGAAACTATACTATGGGCTAAAAAATCTAAAAAAGCAAAGCACATGTTCAATTATGAACTTATGAAGGAATGGGACGATAAACTTGGACCCTCTGGAAAACAGATGAGAAGTATTTGGAATATTCCACTAACTCCACTTTCTGAAAAGAAAAATGGGAAGCATCCTACTCAAAAACCAGTAGAACTATTGAAAAGAATCATTGCAGCTTCCTCTGAGAAAGGAGATTTAGTGCTTGATCCATTTAATGGCTCAGGAACCACTGGAATTGTTGCATACTCACTTGGAAGAAGGTATATAGGCATTGAAATTGATGAGAGATATTTGGATATTACTATAAAGAGATTTGAAGAGGTATTTTAGAAAAAATTATTACGAATAATTAGTAATAATCAATTCGTTAATGATACCTCTCCCATTCCCGTTTGCATTGATCATTCTTTTTGCAGGAACTCTTTCAATCTTGAATTCTGAATATAAGTCTTCAAAAAAATGATCTTTTGGATTTTCGTTTTTTGGATCTGAATTGCTCAACATTAATTTTGCACCTTTCAAGTGCAATTTCTTGTAAAACTCGGCTAACCTTCTTTGAGATTCATCATCAAAGGCATCTTTTGAGTATGAAGTAAAACTTGAAGTCTTGCTAATTGGACGATAGGGGGGATCTAGATAAACAAATGTACGTTCATCTACAACCGATTCACACTTTTCAAAATCCCCATGATGTATGTTCACATCTTTCAACACAATTGATGCGCTTTTTAAGTTTGTTTCATCAAGAATTGTGGGATTTTTATAGCGACCCATAGGAACATTAAACTCTCCCTTTGAATTCACACGGAAAAGCCCATTAAAGCAAGTCCTATTCAAAAATATCAGTTGAGAAGCTCTTACTATCCAATGTGGACCATAATTGTCAAAATCAATTCTTGATTTACTTTGGTTGAACTTATTCCTAATATCATAAAAAAACTCCTTTCTGCCATCTTCGTCAAGATCCAAATAGGAGGATTCAAGCAATCTTAATTCTTCAATTAAACTATCAACATCATTTTTAACTACACAGTAAACTAAGATTAATTCCTCATTTGCATCATATATATGACATTCATCGAATTTAAAGTTTTGAAGAATATAAAATAAGACGGCTCCACCACCCACAAAAGACTCCACATACTTGTTAATTTGTCCATTCATAAGACCGGTTGGAAATCTCTTATTAAACTCTTCTATTAATTGCGTTTTCCCACCTGCCCATTTTAAAAAAGGTTTAGCAATACTAGAATCTGCAGAAATGTTTTTAATGGATTTTTGAGAAACACAATCCATTGACAAAAATGAATCTAACTTCTGATTTACACTTTCTTCCCTTGAACCAGCCATTTTGTATTTAACTTGATTGGTGAACATCGAAAAGATAGTAGTGGTTATTTATTGATTAAATATTTCATCTAAAATTCCTTTCTTTAGTAAGTATAAATTCAATACATAGTTGTTATTGTTAAATGTTTCCTCAAGTGGCCTTTGCGTAGTCAGCCAGCCTTTCCCGTCAGTGACCCAAATCATCTCTATGCCCTGATTACTAAGTTCATTGTATAATATCTTAAATTCACCACAAACGGACTTTAATTTGGAACCGCCACCGTTGTAAAAATTGGTTTCTATCACAAATAGTTTCTTTGTTAACTTATTGAAAACTGCAAAGTCATAGCTTCTTGCAGATTTTTCAAAATTGATATGATACCCCCAGTGGGATTTTATTTTAACTGGTGTGGCTTGACATATCATTTCTAAGTATGTATTTTTGGCTATTGAATTGCGGACTAAAACTTCAACAATCTCTTCCATTAAAGTGCCACCACGATTTTTTCTCCCATTTGAGTCCAATCCCACTTCAACACCAAAGACATAATCTACAAAATTTTTAATTTTTTTATCGCAAAACAAATCTATTAAACCACTTTTTGAGATGAAAGTAAAGTATCTTTCAGCCTCAGCATCTGACACTGAACGCTTAGGGATGAAATCAAAAACTAAATAATCAAGATCTCCTTTTTGATAATCTTTTATTATCTCAAGGTTACTCTCCCTAACAGCCAACAAAACAGGAAGAGTCTTAATTACTTCAGGGTATTTCATCACAAGACTGATAAAATCTCTCTCAATATTTGTTGAACCAATAAGTGAATTCAATATATTTAATTCGATGGTGATTTGATCCAAATTCGCATTTACCTTGTCCCAATTAACGAAGTAATCCCATACTTTTATTGATGATTTCAAGCCATTAATGAAATTATTAAAAACGTCTTTCTCAGAAACACCAAGATTATTATAGAAATCAATATATTTCATGCTGTTACCTCATTACTTTAGAGGATAATATTTTATTCAAAGAAATCATCATCGTCGAAAACATAATCCCCTGTTATCAAATGAGCATAAAGACTTATCAGCGTCTCCTTTCGATTTACAGAGGAAGCATAGTCTTCCATATCTACAAAATCCAAAATTTTAAGCAATATTGAGAAGCCTCCATTTGCATATCCTTCAAAATATTGATATTTATCTGCTGTAAACAAAATTGTAGGATCTTTTGTTTTAATGAAAGCCAACAAGTCCATCATATTTTTATCATCACTTTTAAAAAATTGCATCAAAACTCCATCAGCTGCAGGTTTATCTATTGGTCTGAATCTATTGTTAGCGTAACCTATAGCTGCTGAGAGAACTAAAATATCACGATATGTCTTTAGTATTTGTGCATTAATAAGATCTTTCATTGCGTCTTCATATATTTTGCTTCTTTTGATCCTATATTTGTCATCTGTAAAAACTGCCATTCACTCCACCCCAATAATAGATTCATTCTTTGAAGCGGCTTTAGTCAATTTTACTGTGCTTCGAACATAAGGTTCTATGTAATCTTTGACCATATTGTATGAATCTGGAGAAATCATTAAAATCACTTGGTTTGAAAATGAATGAAGTTTCTTTGCGGAATTACGTAAATTATCACCAGATAGATCTCCAAAAGGAGCATCTATTAAGAAGGGATACATTTTTTCACCTTGTATTTCATCCTCTTTTTTAGAGCAAGAATAATCTAAAATTGCTTTTGCAAAGGGAATTGCCACAACTTTGCTCTGCCCAGTAGATTTACCTACAGCATTTTCAAGAATTGCAAGTTCTTCTTTTTGAGAGTCTGATAGATTGTTAAAATCTAATCCATATTTTGTGCACAAAATCTCCCAATTTGCATTATGATAATAATTTAAAACAGATTCGACGTAATAATTAACAACACGATATTTTATCCCAGGCCTCTCGATAGTATGAACAAGATGGACATCTCGTCCAATTTCAGAACTTGCAGTTATTTCCCTATATGATTTTTTGAGATTTTCGTTGATTTTTTGCAAGGCCATTTTTTGCAGATCATCACGAAGTTGCTCTGTTGCTTTTTTTGTTTTGTTGATAAACTTCCATTTCACAGCTAATTTTTCACTAATTTCTGCCTTTACAATTAATGCATCTTTGTCACTACGATAAGAATTTGCTTCTATCGTATCTGCATTGATTTCATCAGGCAAACGATTTATTAAGGTAGTTAACTCTGCTTTTCGTGAGTATAGTTCGCTTCTCTTGGCTTCTAGTTCTTTTGAATCACCGATTTTGGAAAGGGATATTTGAGACCTGTAAAAAGTTATCTCACCATCAAGTTTTGTTTTTTCCAAATCTAATTTCTTAATGTGTGAACGATATTGATTCAATCTTACACGTGAATTCTCCTTATTGTTTTTTAAACTATCAATTTGTTCCAATAATGCGGAATTCACATTGTCGGGTGGAAGAAACTCCCTCAATGAACAGAGCGTCGTTATTTTTTCGTGGGAAAGCTCTTCTCCACATATACATTTACCTTTTTTTAATATTGAGTCGACTGCCTGAACATTTAGACCTTTTGGAACATCAAAAGACTCTATTATACCTTGAGCATCTTTTAATATCTCATCAATTACTAGTGCAAATCCAGAAAGATTTAACTCAATGTTGAAATGATCAACTGAATCTTCGATTTCCCCTAAAATGCGCTTTAAATTTTTCTCCGCTTCAATTCTTTTGCTTTCGAGTTCTTTGATCTCATCATATTTTTTCAGCTGTAAGCTTATATCATCTAGAGTAGATTTGCAAACATTTAGTTCGCGTTCTGCATTTTCAAACAGGCGTTTATTGTTAGTGATATTGCATTCTAAGGATTGAATTTTATTAGTAAATATATCAATTTTTCGGGAACCTGTGCCTCTTTTAGCTTTCGCAATATCTTTATTAATATTATCTTCAACCGTTTTGATAACATCTAATAAGTACTCAATTTTTTCTTGGTTAGTTACATCAAAAATTACTCCTTTTACCCCATCAACTGAACGTTCATCAGAGGAAGCTAGCTTTTGCATCCTCTCTCCATCAAAAATAATTCCATTCAATACCTTCCGAGGAATCATTTCGTTTAGTATTTTGTCAATGCATTTTTGGTCTGTAATAGGAGGATTTGTAACACCCGACTCCAATTTAACAGATAATTCTTTTTTAACTTTACTTTGAATAGTGGGATGACCCTCTACTTTATCGTAAGTTTCGATTTTTTTTAATGTATATGTATTCATATCATGGAAAAATTTAATTTCGACCCAACACGCATCAACACACCCATTAGAAGATGTAAGCAATTTACGATAGATTTCAGAATTTAAAGAATAGGGAGTAGCCTCTTTAGTACTTAACGTGGAAAAATCAAAATCATATAATACCCATGGGAAAGCAAAAAGTAATTCAGTTTTTCCACCACCATTTTCAGCGATAATCAAATTTATAGAACGATCATCTTCGTCCTTTTCACCAAATGTGAGAATACCGTCCATAAAACAACGATATTGAAAAAATTCAATGGACTTGAAGTTCATTCTGAATACTCCTGATCAATCATTTTTTCAATTCTAGAAACCAATGTCTTCTTATCTTCATTACTGAGCTTAAGAAAAACTTCCATCTTAATTTTGGTATATAATTCAATTTCATTTTCCTTAAAATCTAAATCTCTAAGAATATTATCCACAATACTCATCGATATCATCCTCAATTTCTTTTTCCGTACTACATATAGAAAAATCAAGATAATACGTGTTTGAAATAAATTCTGAAATATAGGTAAAATTTTGTAAACTATTTTCTGCAAGTCTGTTATACTCATTGACTCGTTGCATTTCATTTTGAATCAAAGTTAGAGCAGAATTCGAATCACCACACTCAAGTGGCGGTAAAACAATCATATCATAAATGTGTGCAAATTGCTTACCTGTTTCTTTACAAACACGGAGAACTCTACCTCTTCGTTGTACAGTTTGCCTTGTTAGGCTATCACTTGACATAATGTAAATTTTATCAAGTTGGGGTACATCAATTCCTTCATCAAAACATTTAATCGCAACTAAGACATCATAAAATCCGTCTTTAAACTTTTCTAAAATTACATGTCTATTTTTAGTATTGCTTGTATAAGTTGAAACTATATAGTTTGTATTCCCAAAAGATTTGGTAACAACATCTATTAATTTTTCTTCAGTATCATCTGATTTTCCTTGACCACAATAAACGACAGAATTAGAAAAATTGTAGTCCGATGAAGAAATCATTTTTTTAAGTTTAACAGTTTTATCCTTAGCTTTTTTTACAATTAAACTACGATCTCTTAAAACTGCTTTTAATTTTTCATGATCTACGGGGTCTTCACTTTGAATAACTGCCAACTGTTTACAATAATAAACATATTTGGAAAACTCATCATTATCAAGGAAAGTAAAAACTGGATAATAATAATAACGCGATAAGAATCCGGCTTTAATAGCATCTTCGATTGTATATTTGAAGGACATCTGATATTCGGATAAAAAAAATCCCATAATATTTTTTGTTTCAAGTTCATCATGTTTTTCAGGTGTTGCACTCAATCCTAATCTATACATCGCGTTGGTAGGCATCTTTTCAAGTTGACTTACACTCAAATTGTGAGCTTCGTCAACTATGATGAATAAATGTTCTATCTTTTTCATTTTGGCTGCCAATTTCAAAAAAAAACTATCGTATACAGCAACGTAAATAATATGATGAACTTCTCCTTCTATATAATCCAGTAAATTTTGATCAAAAATATATGACCAATCAGAAGGAGACTTTGGACCACCTATTAATTGTATATCAGAAAAACCAGCATATTTCAATTCATTAACCCATTGCTCTTGTAAATCAATTAGAGGGACTAAAATAACAGTAAAAGAAGTAGGTACATTTTCAACTAGTTCTTTGAGAGCATGAACAGCAGTAAAAGTCTTACCGGTTCCAGTTGCCATTTCAAAAAAATGCCTGTAATTGTTTGATTTGAACTCCTCAATAGCTAAAGATTGAAAATGGTATAGTTTTTTCTTGTTAGTTACTGATAATGAGTGAGCATTTGATGTTTTTAAATGCTCTTCGAGCAGCCTTTGGTACATCTCATTTGAAAGGGTTTGAAACTCTTCTGCATTTTGAGGTGCATTTTCTATAAAACCATTCTTAAATGCTTCCGAAACCGGATAGACTTGTACTTTATTCGTTTCATTGTTCCATAATTTTTCGAAGCTTTCAATATCTGGCTTCAAATGTCTTTCAAAATCACCAGCTATCCAGCTACAGAATACATGGAAATCTTCGTGGTTGTGTAACCAACCATTTACAGTTTCGTTGTCAGATCCACTAAATGAAACAATGTTTCCATCGAAATCTTGAAGGATGCCCTTTTTTTTGTGTTCTATACCTTTATTTACTTTTGCAATTTTTATTTCTAGTCTTTCATGTTTTAAAAGCCATGAAAGTATCATTAAGTGACCTTTTTTTACTGCGTCTTCCATAGTTTCAATCTCAGAAAGGATCTCTTTTTCTTTTTGAAGAATTGCTCTTTTAATTGTATCTTGATCATCTTCGGAAAGAACAACATTCGCAATAAGTTTAATTTTACCCCCATTATTAATGAACTTTAAAAGCCCTTTAGCAGAAATAGCCAGAGAGTTAGATGAAAAATAGCCAGCTATTCTTCTATACGTTAGTGACTCAGCTAGTGCAGGAAGATAAAAATCCATCAATAACGAATCTATATCAGAATCATAAAAACCCTTTAAATCTAAACTGTTTAAAGTCATTTAAAATATATTAGTTTAGTATTATTAAAAAAACTTGCGCTTGCATAGTAGATAACCCCAATCCTAATATATATTTTACAACAATTTATTACTGTAGGAGAGTTCATTATGAGAGTATCAGTTATCGGTACTGGATATGTTGGCTCGGTCACTGCAGCGTGTTTTGCGGAACTGGGCCATGAAGTGATCTGTGTGGACGTGGACGAGAAAAAGGTGAGCATGATCAATGCCGGCAAGGCCCCTATCTGGGAGGAGGGGCTGGACGAGCTGTTGAAAAAGCATGCCGAGAAACGCATCATAGCCACATCGGACTATGATTATGCGGTGCAGAGGTCGGACGTGTCATTTATCTGCGTGGGCACGCCTTCCGATGAGAAGGGCAACATCGACCTGTCCATCGTGGAATCCGCAGCTGTGAGCCTGGGAGAGGCCATGGCGAAGAAGGACCATTATCATGTGGTCGTTGTGAAGAGCACCGTAGTGCCGCAGACCACGGAGAAGTTCGTGCTGCCGTTGCTGGAAAGCTATTCCGGGAAAAAGGCCGGCAAGGACTTCGGCGTTGCCATGAACCCCGAGTTCCTGAGGGAAGGCAAGGCGGTGTACGATTTCATGCATCCCGACAAGATCGTTGTGGGGGCCATCGATGAAAGGACGTTCTTCATAGTGTCCGAGCTGTACCGGGGGCTTGACTGCGAGGTCACCCACACCCGGCCTACCACCGCAGAGATGATCAAATACGCCAACAACGCCCTGCTGGCCACCAAGATCTCCTTTGCCAACGAGATGGGCAACATCTGTAAAAGGATGGGTATAGACACGTATGCCGTCATGGAGGAAGTGGGCAAGGACTACAGGATAGCACCCTATTTCCTCAACTCCGGGGCCGGGTTCGGAGGCTCCTGCTTCCCCAAGGATGTGCGGGCCATCATAGGCAAGGCGGAAGAGCTCGGCTGTACGCCCAGGCTGCTGCGCTCAGTTCTCGATGTCAATGAAGAGCAGCCCATGGGCATGGTCCGGCTGCTCAATGAAAAGATGGATAAACTGCAGGGCAAGCGCATCGCTGTGCTTGGCCTGGCCTTCAAGAACGACACCGACGACATCCGGGAATCCCGCTCCATACCCGTCATTGCGGAACTGCTGCGTCAGGAAGCCCTGGTGACCGCATACGATCCCATGGCAATGGAACACATGAAGAAGGTATTTCCGGACATCGCCTATTGCGACAGCGCAGCTGAAGCCCTCAGGGATGCCGATGCCTGCCTGCTCATGACCGAATGGAACCAGTTCCGCAGGCTGGACAAGGAATTCGCAGCTATGGAAAGGCCGCTGGTCATCGACGGCAGGCACCTCATCGACCCCAAGGAACTGTCAGTGAAGATCGAATACGAAGGACTGTGCTGGTGAACTGAGCATGCTGACCGAAGAAAAAACGCGGGACGACCTGCACGGCAGGATCAATTCCTTCGACCAGAACCTCAGAAGCCTGGAGCGCAGGCTCAGAGCAGTGGAACGCCGCCTTTCCATGGAAGTGCCTCCCCAGGACCTTATGAACGATCCTGTACACCCACAGGCCGACCTCCTCCAGCAGATGCGCACAGAACTCGCAGAACTGCGGGAGCAGATAAGTTCTCTTGACAAAAAAGCCTCTGAACTTCGGGAGGATGATATCAACGCTCTGAAGCAGCAGATGGAAGAACTGCAACAGCAACTCCATACTCTGAGAGAAGGGCATCAACAGACAAAGCACGAGCTGCTGAACAATAAGACCAACGACCATATGCTGACACTCACTCAAACCATGCAGGACCAGCTCGGGGACATGGAAAAGCGGCTTAAGAAAGCTGAAGAGAGGAACAGGATCACCATCGGTTCTGTGAAAGTGCCTGTGGAACTGTCAGGAGTCGTGGCAGCAGCCCTCATTTTCTTCACAGGGATGCTCATCATGGGCAACAGGTGGGATATTATCAGGTCTCCCTATTTCTCATTCACCATTGCACTGGTGCTGGCAGGCGCTGCCCTGCTAAGGTTCTACATTGCAAATAAGGAGCCTGAGAGCGCATAAAAAAGAAAGGAAAAATGAAGTGATCAAATGGACCTGACCTTGATGAGATACTGCTCTTCCAGGTCCAGATATCCTTCCTGCATCACTTTGACGGCTATATAACCCTCACTTTTTCCCGTGGGCAGAGACATGTGCTCGAGCCGGAAAACAAATTGTCCAAAGGCGTCGGTGGTGCCTGCCTTAGCTGTCCTGTGATCAGGAGCCCAGACCACCACACTCGCCCCTGGCACTGGCTCATCCTCTGAATTGACCACAGTTAGCCGGATGTACGGAGAATCCCCTGTACTGCCATTAATGGAAAAGGAAGTGGTGTTGGACATCACGTACAGCACACCAGGTGTGGTCTGCACGCCTGCGAGGGCAGCCAGCATCACTGTCATGCCTGCCAGACCCACTATGGTCAGCACCACCATCCTGATGGGAAGGCCCAGTGCAGCCTCCTCGTCCCTGAGAAAACATCTGATCTTCATGGTATTAAGAAATGAAGTGATCAAAGTGATGGTCAGGCGGTCCTGACTATCATCACTGCATCTTCCTTCTCGTAGTCGTAGAACCCGTTGGCAGAGATGGTAAGGTCCATTGTGCCTTCGTTCTGGTTAGGCCCAAGTTTAACCATTGCCGGGTCGGTGATAAGCACAGCCCTGCCATCACTGCCTGTGGTGGCGGTAGCGACCCCTCCTAAGCCCCTCAGCACCACGCTGGCATCTCTTACAGGGTTGCCATCAGTGTCCGTAGCCGAGAGGGTCACCCTCACGTAGAAAGGGTTCTGGGCGGTGGCTGAATCCACTATGACCGCATTGCCATCGGTCATGGTTATAGCAGGAGTGCCCGCAGCGCCTGCACTATCAATGTACACCGACATGTTCTTGGTAGGCGGGGGAATAATGGCAACAAGGGCTGCAAGTGCCACCATCCCCACGACCAGCATTACAACAATGTTGATAGGCAGTTCCATAGCATCATTGCTGTGGAGCAAAATTGTAGTGTTCTTTGTGTTTTTCATACTTGTCACCTGATCGGTTCATATTAAAAAAGAATACAAAGTATATAAGTTCTACTATAATATTCAGAAGTTAAAATTCCCGAACAACAAGGATTCGCAAAATTGATGTATAAGGAACAAGCTCTAATTCCCGATGAAAAATATCGTGATCATAGATTATGGACTGGGTAACCTGCGCAGCGTGCACAAAGGGCTTGAACACGCAGGTGCCTCTGTTTCCATCTCCAGTGACCCTGAAAAGATGCTTGCGGCAGACGGGGTCATCCTTCCAGGGGTGGGTGCGTTCATGGATGCCATGAAGAACATCGAAGATCTCAAAGGCGCCATTACAGAATATGTGAATTCCGGCAAGCCTATGCTGGGCATTTGCCTGGGTGAGCAGATACTTATGGACCGCTCCGAAGAAGGAAGGTTAACTGACGGCCTGGGACTTGTACAGGGCAATGTCCTCAGATTTCCCCATTCCGAGCTCAAGGTGCCCCACATGGGATGGAACTCCATACAGATCACACAGGACCATCCTCTGTTCGAAGGTATTCCCGACGGGTCCTACGTTTATTTCGTACATTCCTACTATGTGGATACCACACAGAAGAACACACTTGCAGCATGCGGATATGGAAGGACTTTTGCAGCAGCAGTGGTCAATGATGCCGGGAATGTCATGGGCACACAGTTCCATCCTGAAAAAAGTGGGGATATCGGCCTGAAGATGCTGCGCAACTTTGTACGGATGTGTTGAGGCAAGAACATGGATATAGAAGGATATGCAAAACGAGGCCTGCGTGCCAATGACCTAGAACTTGAGGACAAGCTCACTGCCAGGATCCTGGAAATAAAGAAGACCACACCCCTGCACGCCCGCAGGCTTGCACAGGCAACCATCGTGGAAGCCAGGAACACGTTAAATGTGCAAGGCGACATCCTGGAGCCCACCATATCCGGCGTCACCATGGGCGAGTTCGGCGTGGGTTCAAGGGGTACCGGCGATTTTTACACACATGAGAAGATAGCAAAGGTCATAGGGAAGACAGAAGCAGTAGTGGACAGTGCTCAGCTTGATGATTCCGGTGTGGTGCTGGGCAATGGCACTGACAAGTACATCATAGTCACCATTGACGGGATACACTCAAGGCTTAGCGATTTCCCCTTCCTTGCCGGTTTCCATGTGGCAAGGGCCTCGCTCAGGGACGTGTATGTAATGGGCGCCCGGCCTGTTGCTCTGCTCTCGGATATCCATGTCGCTGATGACGGGGATGTGGCAAAGATATTCGACCACATCGCAGGCATCACTGCAGTATCCGAACTTACAGGCATTCCCCTTATCACAGGCAGTACGCTGCGTATAGGAGGGGACATGGTCATCGGAGAGCGCATGACAGGCGGTGTGGGTGCTGTGGGAACGACATCGGACCTGACAGCCCGCAACCAGACTCGGGTAGGCGATGTGATCCTTATGACCGAAGGTGCTGGCGGGGGCACGGTTTCCACCACAGCCCTGTACTACAACATGCACCATGTAGTGCAGGAGACCATGAACGTAAAGTTCCTGGAAGCGTGTGAAGCCCTCATTGTTTCCGGCCTGCTGCCACATATCCATGCCATGACAGACGTCACTAACGGGGGCATCCGTGGCGATGCAAAGGAAATATCAAAGACCGCAGGCGTGAAACTGGTATTCGAGGAAGAGAAGATGAGGGCACTGGTCAATCCTGTGGTGCTTGACATGCTCGAAACCCTCAAGATAGATTATCTGGGAGTATCGCTTGATGCCCTGCTCATCATAGCCCCGCAGGAGTATGCCCAGGACATCATGCGCGTCGTGAAAGAAGCGGGTGTTGCCATAGACATCATAGGACGTGTGGAGAAAGGGTCCGGTGCAGAGATAAGGATAGCCGGAGAGATAAAGGATTTTACACCCCGTTTCAGGGAATCTGCATACACCCCTGTCAAGAAAATGATAGGAGAAGAAGAGCCCCGGGACTTCCTTGAAATGAAACATGCTATCGACCTGGCGGCAGAGAATGCCATTGAGAAAAAGCGCAGAGTAGTGGAAATGATAAAAAAGGGATCTGCCTGAGCAAGTTCAGCAGATCATTTTTCTGAATGTATAGAGCTTGCATCTTTTTTCTTTACGATTAGGACCGTCCCATCCTTTCCCAGGATCTCTACTTTCTCCCCTATTTCGATAGGATCCTCAGAACGTGCTTTCCAGACCTCGCTTTTATGCCTCACATATCCAAATTCGCCCGATGCAAAAGAATCCTTAGCAACAGCAATGTCACCTATAAGCTCACCGAACTTTGGCTTTGAATGACGCACCACTGCGATCTTATACAGGACGAAAAGCAGAAAAGCTCCAATTATTAAAGTGGGCGCCACGACCGAAAGGATGACAGTCTGCTGGAATTCAGCAGGCGTATAGTTCCTTGGAAAATCCGTAGGTGCGAGCAGTATACTTCCCGCAACTATGCACACAAGTCCCGCGATCCCGAAAACCCCGAAACCCGGCGACTGGAACTCTATCACTACTAATGCCACACCCACCAGTATAAGGAATATCGATGCAATGTTCACATCGAATCCAGTGCCTATGAGTCCCAGAGCAATTGCCACTATACCAAAGAGCTCTGCTCCGAAACCCGGATTCGACAAGCCCAATATGATAGCATATACTCCCAGCAGCAACAATAAGGAGGATATGATAGGATCAGAAATGATGTTCATGAAAGAAAGCCTCAGGGGCGGCTCATAGAACACTATTTCTGCCCCGCTGGTCTTAAGCTCCCGGCCTTTGACCTCACGTCCGTCCACCTGCTCCAGTAGGTCATTGAGATCTGACGCAATGTACTCTATTACTCCGTATTCTAAGGCCTTCTCGGGATTTAAATTAAGGTTCTCAGTAATGAATTGCCCTGCAGTGGTCTCATTGCGCCCGTGCTTGCGGGCATTTTCCTGTGCCGTGGCTACCAGAGCATTCACGATCTTGGAATCGTTCACAGGTTCAGACCCTGAAGGTGTTACCGTCACTGGCTGGGCTGAACCTATGACAGTGAAAGGGGCCATAGCCGCTACATCCGTGCTTATGAGCAGAAGAGTGCCTGCAGACCAGGCCTTAGTACCTTCGGGATACACGTAACCTATTACAGGCACATCAGTGGTAGCTATTTGTTCCATCATGTTAAGGGTTGCATCCACCACCCCACCAGGTGTGTTCAGTGTAATGATCAGAGCCTGATAATCACCCTCTTCGGCGAATGCCATGGCATCTGCCAGAATATCATCTGATGCCGGAGTTATAGTATCTGCTATCTCCACTACCAGTACCTGTTCAGCAGCGCTGGCAGATGGCATGCAGCACAACAGAAATAAAAAAAGCAAAAAAGAGAGTCCGAACCTGGATATCATCACGATCTTTCCATCAACTCTTGTTCTTGTCACTAAATGCCTTTGACATAGCTGCGATCTCACCTATCTCTGTTGAACTGGAGATCACTATCAGGTTCTTCTCCCTTGCAACTTCGGATATTGTCTGCAATTCACGCAGTTTAAGACTTGCAGGCATTTCCTGATACAACTTTGCGGCATCCTTCATCTTTTCAGCAGCGATGAACTCTCCCTCTGAAAGAATGATACGTGCACGCTTCTCACGTTCCGCCTCAGCCTGCTTTGCAATGGCACGCAGCATAGTATCATCTATTTTCACATCCCTGAGAGTGACACCTGTGACCTTGATACCCCATGGATCGGTTGATTCGTCAAGCATTTCCTGGATATTCTTATTGATCTCCTCCCTTTTGGAAAGGAGCTCATCAAGCTCGATCTGACCGATCACATCACGCAAGGTGGTCTGGGATAAAGTGGAAGTAGCATACTTGTAATTTTCCACTTCA
>MVQW01000083.1 GCA_002067265.1 Methanomethylovorans sp. PtaU1.Bin073
TATTCACAGTATCTTCCTCTTTTTGAGGAACTGGTTGCATGTTTCCATGATGGTAAACTCGTAACACCGACACTTGTCTCCCGAATTCTTACGGGCATGCTTCCGGAACTTAAACGTGATGGAGTGGACATTGACAAACTCTGCGATGATCATTTCAGGCAAGTGTTCTCTTTGGTTGAACAAGGCGCATTTTCCAGAGAAGGTATTGACTCGGTTCTTAGGATACTTGCTCAAAAGCCACAAATATCTGCAGAGAAGGCTGCTGCTGAAGCAGGGCTTTCAGGCAGTGATACTGCTGAGATAGAGAAATTCATTGATGTTATGATCAGCGAAAGGCAGGAATTTGTTAAGCAAAAAGGCCCGGCTGCCGTGGGTCCGCTTATGGGTGTGGTGATGGCTGAGTTCAGGGGTAAGGTCGATGGAAAGATATTAAGTGAATTGCTGAAACAAAAGATTAATAAATTTTTAAGTATATAATTCACTTAATGCTATATACTAAACATATTAATTCAGTAAACAGATCACTTTGCTCAACTTTTTTCTTTTTATCATTGTTCATTCTGTTATGCGGCACTGCTACAGGTTCAACGGTACTGGAAGATATACAGATCACAAGAGGTGTGAACGAGGACAGTCCTGCGTGGGGCTCCGATGGTAAAAAACTGGTCTATGCATCGGATCAGGACATCTGGATAGCTAATGCGGATGGGTCTAGCTCCAGAAAAGTATATGGCAGTATGTCATGGGATGGCGAACCTGTATTCTTTGACAGCCAGTCCATTATATTTGCTTCGGAGCAGGTAGATGCTTTTTCTTCCAGGTTCATCAGTATCCACAGGATTGGGATCGATGGTATTGGGCGCAGGCAGCTCACAACCAATGCGCATTCTCGTGAGCCTTCATTAAGTCCGGATGGCAGCCGTATTGCTTACATTTCCAGGATAGGCAATGATTACGATATATGGTTGATGGAAGCAGATGGTACTTCCAAGATAAGGCTTACAGATGGAAAAGGGAATGAAAGAGATCCTTCCTGGAGTCCGGATGGTAAATACATCGTCTATTCATTTCAAGGTAATATTTTCAAAATAGATGTTTTGACCGGTAGCACTCTTGAGCTTACGAACGATACATTCCAGAATACTGATCCGGAAGTAAGTCCCGATGGATCCTGGATAACCTTTGTATCTAACAGGAGTGGTAACCAGGATATCTGGCTGATGGATGCGCAAGGGAAGGGAACTTTGCAGCTTACTTCAGATAAAGGTATTCAAAAAGATCCATCTTGGAACCCCAAAGGGAACCAGATAGCGTATGTATCTGATGCCAGCGGTGAGTTCAATATATGGGTGATGACCCTTGAAGATGAGCTATATATATCTGAACACATAGAACAGGAAGAAACTGCTGTAGAGGACGAAAAAGAACTATTCCTAATAGATCAGGTCTTGACAAAAGGGCCTCTGGTTATCATAGGTGCTGCTACCATGGTGTTGCTTGCATTTGTGATATTTATGATACGCAGTTTCCTGAAAAATGTTGGTTTTCTTTGATATAATTCATCTTTCTGAGGACTGGGTAGAAAAGTATATATTCCAGTATTCTTCGAAAGTTACGTAACCATCGCAATACTTATAGCCTATTCACTTCATGTATACCCAGGTTCTTACGATGAATGCAGTATTAGGATTAGAAGATGGAACAGTTATACAAGGCACCGGGTTTGGTGCTGAAGGCATAGTTTCTGGAGAACTGGTTTTTACTACTCAATATACAGGTTATGAGGAGGCACTTTCTGACCCTTCGTATAAAGGGCAGATCTTGATGTTCACTTATCCACTTATCGGTAATTACGGTGTTAGTAACAATTGTTTTGAATCTGACGGAGTTAAGGCAGAAGGTCTTGTGGTGAGGGAATCCTGCCCGGAGCCTTCTAATTATAAATCTAAACGTACAATTTTCCAGCTTATGGAGGATGAGGGTAAGCCCGGCATAGCTGGAGTGGACACGCGTATGCTTACAATAAAGACGCGTGAATATGGTACACTGCGCGCGGCTCTGATAAATGGCAGTGATGATGGGGAAGAAGCTGTGAGGCTTGCAAGGAAACAGTCCCACATATCCGAATTGGACTACATATCAATGGTAACCTGCAAGGCTCCTTACAGGCTGGAAAGTCCCCTGAGGGATCCTTACAATCCAAAACATGTTGTACTCATGGATATGGGAATGAAGCGCAGTATCACTACAAGTCTGCTCAAGAGGGGCATTGACATTACTGTGGTGCCTGCAAATGCAAGTACCTCAATGATAGAATCATACGAACCTGACATGCTTTTCCTCTCCAATGGACCCGGGGACCCTCAGCAGGCAAAGAATGCGGTAGAGGCGGTAAAGAAGTTTGCCGGAACAATGCCCATTGTGGGAATATGCCTGGGACATCAGATCTTATCTCTGGCTCTGGGTGCTGAGACCTACAAGCTGAAGTTCGGACACAGGGGAGCAAATCAGCCGGTCAAGGATTTCGAGACAGGTATAGTACACATAACTTCTCAGAACCATGGGTTTGCGGTGAACGGGGATTCATTTGAATCCGAAGATGTGGTCGTTACTCAGGTCAATGCCAATGATAAAACTGTGGAAGGTATAGCTCACAAGTATCTTGACATGTTCAGTGTGCAGTATCACCCTGATGCACATCCGGGTCCCATGGATACAGAAACGATATTCTTCGGTAAAGTGCTCAAGCTCCTGGAAGGTGAGCAATAATGCCAAAGAGGACAGATATTAAGAAAGTGTTGCTTATAGGCTCAGGTCCTATCACCATCGGACAGGCCGCAGAATTTGACTTTTCAGGCAGTCAGGCATGCAGGTCCCTCAAGGAAGAGGGGCTGCAAGTGGTGCTCGTTAACTCCAACCCGGCTACAATTATGACAGATCCCGAGATGGCAGATGCTGTCTATATAGAGCCACTTGACCCCAAGACTGTAGCAAAGATCATTGAAAAGGAAAGGCCTGATGGTATTATTGCGGGTATAGGCGGCCAGACCGGTCTTAACATTACCAGTGAGCTTGCTGAGATGGGAGTCTTTGAAAAGTTTGGAGTAAAACTTTTGGGTACACCTCTTCAGGCCATCAAGAATACCGAGGATCGTGAACTCTTTAAGGAAACAATGGAGAGCATCGGAGAAAAAGTACCTCGCAGCAAAGCAGTGTCCACACTTGCAGAAGCAGAAGGGCTCATTGATGAGCTAGGTTTGCCTCTAATTATAAGGCCGGCCTACACGCTGGGAGGTGCCGGAGGCGGTATAGCCCATTCCCGCGATGAACTATTGGAAATCACTGAAAGGGGGCTTCGTCGCAGCCGTATCAGCCAAGTGCTTATAGAGGAAAGCGTACTGGGCTGGAAGGAATTTGAGTACGAGGTCATGAGGGATGCCAACGATACTTGTATCGTAATATGTAACATGGAGAACCTTGATCCAATGGGTATACACACCGGAGAATCCATTGTAGTCACACCTTCTCAGACACTTAACGATGAAGATCATCAGATGCTCAGGACAGCAGCCATTAAGATCATCCGTGCATTGGGAATTGAAGGCGGCTGTAACATACAGTTCGCTGCGAAGGATGGGGAATACAGAATAGTAGAGGTCAATCCTCGTGTATCCCGTTCATCAGCCCTTGCATCCAAGGCAACAGGCTACCCAATAGCAAGGGTCACTGCAAAGATAGCAATAGGCATGGCGCTGGATGAGATCCTCAACGATGTTACCAAGAAGACCCCTGCATCCTTTGAACCCACCATTGACTACATTGTGACAAAGATCCCACGCTGGCCATTCGATAAGTTTGTGACAGCAGATAAAACTTTGACCACTGCCATGAAGAGTACCGGAGAGGTAATGGCCATCGGCAGGACCATTGAAGAGTCATTGCTCAAAGCTATAAGGTCACTGGATATTGACATGTGTCTTGGTAAAGGTGACTGGAATGATAATGAGATCCCGGCACTTCTGAAGACTCCCACAAGCGAAAGGCTCTTTGTTATATACAAAGCTCTTGCCACAGGTTTCTCAGTGGAAGAGGTTACAGAACTTACAGCTATTGATCCTTTCTTCCTCAGGAAGATCAGAAACATCATTGAGATGGAAAATGCTCTTAAGGAAGCTGCTTC
>MVQW01000084.1 GCA_002067265.1 Methanomethylovorans sp. PtaU1.Bin073
TTGTTATTTCCCGTTTTTAGAGTATTTCGATAAACCACCGATTTCGGCTTCTAATTATTTACATGGGTAATCCAAATGATGGCTCTCGGGGTTCTCGAAATGCTCTATATTCGTGTGTCCCAGTTTCGGTGGTAGAGGACATGCCTATTTGCATGTCTTCTATCGGAATCTTATGTACGAGATTTTATTATTTAAATCTATCTTTATACTCCTCTTCTATTCGCCGGTCTCTACCCAAATAGGCAAGTAAGCCAAAATTATATATACTATCATCTAAGTAATTGCCTTCCGTAGTATTCGCTTAATACCATGACTTAATGTCCAAATTGAAGGAGGCTTATCGTGCAAAAACCAAAAAATCATATCTTTGTTTGTGCAAGCACAAGGCTAAACGGAAAGGTACAGGGCTCATGCAAGAATAAAGACTCACATAATCTGGTGGCGATGTTTACCGAAGCACTAATGGAAAGAGATCTGGAAAATGAAGTGATGGTTACTTCTACAGGATGCGTAGGTCTTTGCGAGAAAGGACCGATAGTAATGATCTATCCTGGACAGGTATGGTATGGAGAGGTAACTGAAGACGATATTGATGATATACTTGATGCATTGGAGAAAGGCGAAATCGTAGACAGATTAAGCATATAAAGGGACTTAATGCTATGTTGCAAAGCGAGTCGTTCAGTTATGCGAATAACTCGCTTTTTCCACTCATTAAATATTATTCACGTAAATCTTTTGTATCTATTATTATTCGGAACTGTTGTTCCCGTTAACAATTCCTAATACTTCCCTGAAGTTCTCAAGGGAAGCTTCTATATTCTCGATGATCTCGTTGGCAAGGATATCAGGATCGGGAAGATTGTCCAGGTCTGCAAGGCTCTTATCCTTGAGCCAGAAAATGTCCAGATTGGTTTTATCCCTTGATGCAATTTCCTCATAAGTGAATTTACGGAATCTGCCTTCTGGATTTTCCTCGTTCCATGTTTCCTTGCGCTGGAAACGGTTCTCAGGGTTATAGCAACGGATGAACTCTTCCAGGTCCGTGAACTTGAGGGGGTTCTTTTTCAGGGTATGGTGTACGTTGGTGCGGTAGTCGTATATCCATATTTCTTTAGTCCAGGGCTCTCTGGATGCTGTTTTTGCTTCAAAGAACAGCACATTGGCCTTTACTCCGTGGGCGTAGAATATACCCGTGGGCAGGCGTAGAATGGTGTGCAGGTCGGTGGTTTCCAGAAGCTTTTTACGCACAGTTTCACCTGCTCCGCCTTCAAAGAGCACGTTGTCAGGCAGGACCACTGCTGCCTGTCCTCCGGCTTTGAGGATCGTATGGATGTGCTGCACAAAATTGAGCTGCTTATTGCTGGTAGTGACCCAGAAGTCCTGGCGGTTGTATGTAAGGTCTTCTTTCTCCTGCTCTCCTTCGTCATTGGTGAAGGTCATGCTGCTTTTCTTTCCGAAGGGCGGGTTGGTGAGCACGTAATCGTATCTTGTTCCCGGATCGGCTATCAGGGCATCGGAATTGGAGATCATGGGCTCTCCGTCGATCTCCCCGATGTTGTGCAAAAAGAGGTTCATGAGTGCCAGCCTGCGTGTTCCGGCCACGATCTCATTGCCTCCGAAGGTCTTTGTTTTAAGAAAGCGGTTCTGATCGCGGTCAAGCTCATAATTGTTTGTGAGGAAGTCATAGGCTGCCAGGAAGAATCCGCCTGTACCACAGCAGGGATCGCCTATGGTCTTCATGGGTTCCGGGCGCAGGCATTCTACCATAACCTTGATGAGCGCTCTGGGAGTGAAATACTGACCAGCTCCGCTTTTCGTGTCCTCTGCGTTCTTCTGCAGGAGCCCTTCGTAGATCTCGCCTTTGGTATCCACTCCCATCATGACCCAGCTTTCCTTGTCGATCATGTCGATGACCTTGTAGAGCATGGCAGGGTCGCTGATCTTATTCTGCGCCTTGAGGAAGATCTGCCCGAGCATGCCGGGCTTTTTACCCAGCTCCTCTAGTAGCTCTTTGTAATGGGTATCGAGCTCTGCACCGCGCTTTTGCTTCAACACATCCCATGTGTACTTCTCCGGGATGCCTATATCCCGGCTGTATGGCGGTTTTCTGTATTCCTCGGCCATCTTGAGGAATATGAGAAAGGTCAACTGTTCCAGATAATCGCCATAGCTTACGCCTCCGTCACGCAGGACGTTGCAGAAGCTCCAGACTTTGGAAACGATAGATGATGTGTTCTCAGACATGGTCTTTATCTCTGGGTTTGGAATAGTATTTTTGATTCGGGCTACGTGGTTTATCTGGTATGGTCATGTGAAGAACACCATCCTCTATGAGTGGTTTCAATATGTGTTTTCGGAAATGCTCACGGTGCGTCAATTTCAAGTACTCCATAATTTCAGTGGATGTTCTAGGTTCTTCACAAAATTCAACTATTATTCCCTGTTTGTCAACTTGCGCGGTGCCTTGCGCGGTAAGGTCAGCGGAAATCGGAACTATGATCCTGAAAATATCTCCTTCCAGAAGTTGAGGGTCGCCTCCCTTTGAATATATCTTAGTGAACTTATACAGGTTCCT
>MVQW01000085.1 GCA_002067265.1 Methanomethylovorans sp. PtaU1.Bin073
ACACTCAATGGCATAGTTCTGCTGCTGCATTATGTACATGGCATAGTTGCTGTCTTTGCCAGAGCTGAACAGCACTCCCAGTTTCAGGTTGGGGTAATCATAGAACTGTTTCAGATAATCTGTCTTTGTTTCATACCCTGCTCTTCTGGTAAGTTTGTCAATAGCCTTGTCGAACCTGCTGCCATACTGAGCAGCCTGTTTCTTTCTTTTGGTGAACTCCGCAGGTATGCCAAGTCTTTCCCCTACCTTGCGCAGGATGAGCTTGTTCTCAGTATCATTGATCTTGAATTGCGGAGGTACCTTGAGCCCATATTCCACGAACTTCTTATCAAGGTAAGGCACACGCATCTCGATGTTGTTGTACATAGACACAACATCGTCCCTGTAAGTGTTCTTCTCGTATATCTTCAGGATATCTGCATAACAATCCCTGCTGATATCCGTGGAACGCTTATGCCTGTCGTACCCTGCGAACAGTTCGTCTGCCCCGGAACCCGAGAACATCACACGTATTCCATCTTCCTTTGCAGCCTTGCAGGCGGTATACATGGTAAGTGCCACTCCTACCTTTGGAACGTTTGTATCCTCTACCAGAGGCACTACAGTTTTGAGGTACTCTTCTACCTGTTCCAGGTCGATCTGGTACACCACAAGCTCAAGCCCTAGGGTTTGAGCCACTTTCTTTGCATGTTCTATGTCCGGTGGCTCCTGTACATCCTTAAGACCCGCACTGTAACACTTGAAGTCCTTTCCGGGGATTTTTCCAAGCTTCTTGCACATGTAAGCCAGGATAGTGGAATCCAAACCGCCTGAGAACAGTATCCCGAAGGGTTCATCGGGAAAACGAATATTAATAGCGGTTTCAAGCAACATTTGAACTTGTTCCGTTACTTCTTCGAAAGTGCTTTCATGCTGAGGGGATATGGAGAAGAAATTTCGGGTGTAACGATCTACTGTTCCTTTTTGGATGTTATAAGCCAGGATCTCCCTCGGATTGAGCTCTTTTATGTCCATATGGCCTGTTGTCTTTAGTGCCTTTTTCTCTGAGGCAAAAGCAAAGCCCTCCGAAAGGCTGTACCAAAGGGGCTTAAGGCCGATGATATCTCTTGCAACATAAACTACATCTTCCCGCCAGTAAACAAACGCGTACACGCCCCGGAGCATGTCCAGCGTATCACTAATATTTTGCATCACTGCTGCAGAGTCATTGGTATTGACATTGCCATCATGCAATCTTTTTTCGATGAGCTTTACAAGCATATCCGAATCGTTGGAAGCATCGATATGGAAGGTTTCTGCCAGTTCCTTCCAGTTATATATCTCACAATTTGATGCGAATATACCTTCATTAACAAGCGGCTGCCTGGTAAAGTTCACCATGGAATGCAGAGTATGGCCGATGATATTATTTTCATGCGGAAGGTGCAGGTTCTCAGGAATATTCTCATACTCCACCCACCCATTTCCTGCAGCACCTGCTCCGTCTTTTCCGCGATCTGCCAATATGTTCAAAGCCCTGAGCGTAAGTTCAGAAGCGTTTTCCCTGTTAAAAAAGCCAGTAATACCGCACATTTTCTGTTCCCGTTAATTCCTATCGGATCAGCAGGATAAATGCGGTTCCTCACTAATAATCTATCGTACCTTATCTAACAGGAATTGAAGTAACGGTAATTGAAGCTTCTACAAGAAAAGGTTTGAAGTTAGGGATTGCAGTTAAACTGTATCCTTTCTTCGGGTGTCAGTGATACATAGAACCTTAGAATGTCATCAGGATCTATGTCTTCTGCGAGTTTGAACCCTCTATCAGCGCCGGCCTGGAGGAACTTTTCTTCCTTTTCATGTTTTTTCATTATGAGCTCTCTTATCATCTCTTCACTCATGCCTGACATATCGACCCTTCTGAGAAGTCCAATGTTGACAAAGTTTTCTTCGATTCGCCTGTAGAGCTCATCGGCCGTCCTGTATTTGGGCTTTTCCTCCATCACAACTTCTGAATCCAATAAAAAGATCTCTTCTCCATTCTCTTTTCTGTAGGACAGGGCGATCTTTTTTACCACTATATTGCCGTTCTCGCAAACCACCATCTTGCGCTCAGGTCTCATGTTTGTTACCTCTTGCTGGGTGTTTGATCCAGTTAGATCTTTGGTGGATGTACCACCTTTTTTCTTCCAGCATCTGGTAAAAATCACGTAAAATGGTATTTAATGTTTTCTCTAGTTCAGTATATACTAATACTCATACTCATCATAGAGACGTTTTATACAGTTGTTTACTTCTATTGATACCAACAACTAAAATACTATTATTGTTAAAACTGTACGAGATCAGCGAGGGATGCATCATTTTCAATAAGTTAAAAAGCACCATAAGGATATCTTTATTACCACTGGCCAAAGGAATACCCTTTTCTCCAAACATGCTTACTATTACAGGTCTTGTTGTAAGCATCATAACAGCAATGATCTTTGCCAGAGGTTATGTGGTGTTGGGTGGAGTCTTCATCCTTCTTAGCGGTATTTTTGATGTACTGGACGGTGCAGTGGCCAGAGCTTCTAACAGAATGACTGCTTTTGGAGCTGTGCTGGATTCAGTATGCGACCGCTATGCAGATGGTATTATCTTTGTTGGTATTATCTACGGCCTGCTCCGCGGGAATATAATTTCAGGTTCCCTATTATTTGTCCCGGATTGGTTATGGTGTTCTCTCGCACTAATCGGGTCATATCTTGTAAGCTACACCAGGGCACGTTCAGAGGCAGCAGGTGCTAAATCCATGGACATTGGCTTTGCAGAAAGACCTGAAAGGATGATACTATTGGTGCTGGGATCTTTCACTGGATATCTAATTGTATCAATAGTTTTGATAGTTATTCTTACGCATATCACTTCTTTGCAGAGGTTGATACGTGCAGAACGCTCCTTAAGGTTTGGACCATAAAGCGTTATTTTTAATTGCGTAGTCTGTCATACTATAGCAACTAACCCAACTGAGGATATACAATGAGATATGAAGCTGATGTTATCATCGAATTAAAATCCGGTATGCTTGACCCTGAGGGCACTACTATTAAAAGAGCACTGGAACATCTGGGGTATACTCCGGAAAGTGTGAAAACTTCAAAGAAATACACCATTACGCTTGAATCAAAGAACATCCACGATGCAAGAGAGAATGTGGAGCAGATGTGCCAGAAGCTGATTGCAAATCCAATTATACACAATTATACCATTACTTTGAGGGAAATCTGATGACCATTGCTATTGTCCAGTTCGGCGGCAGTAACTGCGATCAGGACGTACTCCATGTCCTGAAAGATGTTGTGGGTCTGGATGCAAGACTTGTATGGTACAAAGAAGAAAACCTCTCTGGTTTTGAAGGCGTAGTGATCCCTGGTGGATTCTCTTATGGTGATTATCTTAGGGCAGGTGCCATCGCAGCCCGTACTCCCATAATGGAATCGGTGAAGAAACTGGCTACAGAAGGAAAGCCCGTTCTTGGAATATGCAACGGATTTCAGGTATTGACAGAATCTGGTTTGCTTTCAGGTGCTCTGACAACCAACATGTATCCTAAGTTCAGGTGCCAGCCTACCTGCCTGCGTGTGGAAAGCACAGAAACTCCATTCACTTCCAGGTTCAAGAAAGGAGAGGTAGTACGCATTCCCATAGCTCATAAGGAAGGTAATTTCTATGCTAATGAGGCTACTCTGGCTCAACTTGAGCACGATGATCTCGTAGTCTTCAGATATGTAGATGCAGAAGGTCATGTTACTGATGAAGTGAATCCCAATGGTTCACAGGAGAACATAGCAGGCATTGTCAGCACTTCCCGCAATGTACTGGGTATGATGCCTCATCCTGAAAGGGCTGCAGAGGAGATCCTCGGTTCAAAGGACGGTCTTAAAGTATTCCAGTCCATGGCAGATTACATAACAGGTTCTGCCTGAAA
>MVQW01000086.1 GCA_002067265.1 Methanomethylovorans sp. PtaU1.Bin073
CATGACGTTGAGGTCTACGCAGGAGATGAGTTCATGTTCAGTGCCACCGTCGGGCGTCACGGTGACATAAAAGTAAGGATGGATTCAGCCGTAGCAGATGGCATCCTTTCCGCTGTAGAAGAAGGAGAGCTGGTCACAGTCAAGCCGTTGTAAAGAATTTGCATCTTTTCTTTTTTCAGACATCTTTCATATTAGAATAAATACTCAAAAGACCTTCCAGGGTAATGTAACCTTTGTGTGTGATCTGGTAATCGCCCCTTTCACTGTGCTGAAGGATCATCTTTGAGTCCAGTAATTTCTGCAGATGGAAGAGCAGATTACCCCCTCTCAGAGTGGTTATCTGTGAGAGTTCCGAAAAACCCCGCGGACTGCCTGCCAGGGCTTTAAGGATGAGAAGACGCTGCCTGTTGGCAACTGGTTCGCAGATGGAATCCACCACTTCAATTGGGATTTCTTCTAATTTATGATCACCTTTCTGTCGTTCATATATCTGCAATGAGCGCATAGCCTCTATCTGGCTGTCGTAGAGCCTTGAAACTTCTGTGAAGCACTGACCGCACATGGGCTGCCCGGTGATTTTGCGTAAATGATCTATTTTCTGCCAGTACTGGTCCACTATATCCTTGCTCACGCTTTCCTGACTCAACAGATAAGATGTTTCACTTAGAAGCTCCTCGAATTTCTGCCTGCAGCCTTCATACATCCTGCAGTCGTGCACCATATGCTTTTCCAGGCTGTCACTGGTATCCTTCCTGATATAATCAATGAGAGCCTTAGAGAAGCTGCCCCTCAACTGTGAAGTGTTTTGCTCCACGATATACCTGCCAGAACCTTCCAGAAATCTGTTGAACTCACTACGCATTAAAACTATCTCATTTTTCAGCTCTTCCAGTTCCTTACATTGTCGCAGTGAGTTGTGTACCTTCTCCATAGTGATCTTCCCTGAATTTCCTTGTCATTCATACACTTGTGCTGATCCAAGGTCATTATTCTGTAGTAATCGTATTTTGTACATAATAATGCCGATTAAGTATATAATTATAACCAGCATATTATGTAGTGGTGACAGAACATGTCAGTGAAAGAAGAAATACACGCACAGATCACAGGAGCGCTTAAGAACGCAGAATTCCCTTTGAAGACACCTCAGGAACTACTTGCAGCCTTTCCTGCCGGTGCTGACACCACCTGCCAGTCTGGCAATGTAAAGGTCACAGCAGGTGAGGCGGGTAAATTGCTCAAGCCAAGTGACTTCCCCTTCACCAGTGCCAAACAGGTAGCAGACGTGATAGTTGGCAGAGCAGGGCTCTGAATAAATTTATAAACGCCTAAGTGAGGGCTTCCGAAGATCGAGCCCTCAGAGATTTCTTTTCCCGGATCCAAGACTTTATTTTGTTCAAATCCCTTTGCAACATATCCGAACAAAAGATATCCTTTTTCGGGCTCTGTAGAAATCCTCATGCTACAATCTCAACTGTAGGCAGATGCAACCACAGAGTACACAGAGTTCACGGAGATAGATAACGATTCTCATTCTCTGTGTCCTCTGTGAACTCAGTGGTTCAAACTTGATGTGCATGTTTTCTACAGAGCCCTTTTTCGATGAGTTTAAAAATGAGAGATACTTAATACATCCCCGATGCCTGCAGCCTTCAGAGATAAACTTCAATCGGACAGATTCATTATCACTACGGAGATCACACCTCCGAAGGGTGTTGAAACTTCGTCTTTCTTAACAGATGCAGAACAATTAAAGCAGTACGTGGATGCTTTCAACGTGACAGATAATCAACGGGCTGTCATGCGCATGAATCCTGTAGCTGTGGGAAAATTATTAAAAGATGCAGGACACGAAACCATCGTACAGCTTACTTGCAGAGACCGCAATAGATTGGCTCTTCAATCTGACCTTTTAGGAGCTTGGGCTCTTGGAATACGTAATATATGTGTAATGACCGGCGATCATACTACCAAAGGGGACCATCCTGGTACAAAACCTGTATACGACCTTGATTCAGTACAACTCCTGGATACTGTTAAGAAACTGAAAGAAGGATATGACCTATCAGGCAATAGACTGGAACAGTCCCCCGACTTTCTAGTGGGCGCAGTTTCTAATACAGACCCCTCACAGCCTATGCAGCATATCAAACTTCGGAAAAAAGCAAGTATTGGAATAGATTTCATTCAGACCCAGGCAGTGTATGACACCGAAGAGTTTGCATCTTTTCTGCAAAAAGTAAGTGACATTCATGTACCTATAATAGCAGGCATCATACCGCTCAAATCTGCAAAGATGGCCAGGTACATGAATAGCAATATTCCGGGAATAAGAGTACCTGAGGAACTTATCACAAGAATGGAGAATGCAGAAGAGCCTGCAAGTGAAGGAATGGAAATTACCTCACAAATCATCAGAGAATTGAAAAATATGTGCAGAGGCATACATTTGATGCCTGTTGGACAGCATACACATACTAGAGAAATACTAAAGATGTCAGGATTGACAGAAGGAAGAACACATAATGAATAATGAGAAGCATGAGCCTTCAAGTAACAAAGCACCAATGCAGTTGATAGGCATAAGAACACCGATCATAAGAACAGGAGAAGACATAGTAAAGATACTTGTCGATTCCATGAAAAAGCAGGGAATTTCCCTGCAGAGCAGCGATGTGATCGTGCTGGCGGAATCTGCTGTAGCTACCTCTGAAGGACGTGTAGTGTGTTTAAATGACATTAACCCAACTACTGAAGCTCTTGAGCTTGCACAGAAATATCAAATTGACTCTAGAGAAATGCAGTTAATAATCGAGGAATGCGATGAGATATTCGGGGGAGTACCTGGAGCAGCACTAACCATTACCAGAGGAGCACTTTCACCGAATGCTGGGATAGATAGCTCAAATGCACCCGAAGGCTGTGTAGTACTCTTACCAAAAAATCCACAAAAAAGTGCAGCTAATATCAGAAAAGGGATTGAAAAAGCCTTTTCATGCCACATAGGTGTTATTGTTGGGGATAGCCGTACCCAGCCCTTAAGACTGGGATGTGTAGGTATAGCCCTTGGGACTTCTGGTATAGAACCTGTGGAAGATGCAAGGGGAGAACTTGACCTTTTTGGCAAGGAGCTGAAAATAACCAGAAAAGCAGTTGCTGATAACATGGTGTCTGCTGCACAACTTGTTATGGGAGAAGCAGGAGAAGGTATTCCTGCTGTAGTTATAAGGGGAGCATCTGTGAAGATGGTAGAAGGATCTGTAGAGATGCCGCTGTTCTCAAGGGAAGAATGCATGTATTACAGCAACATAAACAAAGATAGAAAATGATCAGCGCAATACAGTAACTTTAATGCTGTAAATCATTAACTACAGGCTTGGATAGCACATTCTTGGAAATATAGATATATAGACGTATTACCAGTACATAGAATACCTTATCCCATATATTATATTTGTACAAAATTCAAATGCATGGGGCCATTTAACATCGTCTGTGAAACTAATTCACAGGGGAAAAAAGATGGCTATGAAAAGAATCAATTTTTTAACAGTACTTACTATCGTAGGATTGTTACTGATTGGAAGTGCAGTATCGATAGGATCAGCTAAGGTAATACAGAACTGTGTTACTGCCAAAGAAGATACAACAGTTCTACAGGATACAAATTCTACTAACAATAAAATAAAGAATATCATAGTAATGGTTCCAGATGGATGCTCGCAAAGCGTCCAGACTATAACACGCTGGTACAGCGGAGATGAACTCCAGCTTGACAGCATGAACGCTGCGATGATCTCAACTTACATGAGCGATTCACTGATAACCGACTCTGCTTCTGCTGCAACAGCCTTTTCAACAGGATATAAGACATCGGAAGGAGCCTTAAGCGTAGGTCCAAACCCGACAACTCTTTTAAGCATCATAGATCCAACAACTGTGGCTGAACCATATGTTCCTCTTGCAACTGTCCTTGAAGGGGCAAAACTCAAGGGCAAAGCCACTGGACTTGTAGCAACCTGTGAGATACCACATGCAACACCTGCTGCATTTGCTTCCCACGTAGATTCCAGAAAACAGTACGACAACATAACAGAACAAATGGTTTACCAAGATATTGATGTGGTCTTTGCCGGAGGTAAGGATTTCCTCAATGACAGCCGAAAGGATGGGGAAAACCTCACTAAAGTACTGATGAACAGAGGATACCAGTTCGTTGAAACCGAAGATGAAATGATGTCTCTGAAATCCGGCAAAGTATGGGGAATGTTTGCAGGAGTAGCCATGTCTCCTGAAATAGACCGCCAGTATACGGCATCTGATGAGCCACACATCGCTAACATGACTCAAAAAGCCATTGAACTGCTTTCCGAGGATAAAGATGGATTTTTCCTGATGGTAGAAGGCAGCCAGGTTGACTGGGCGGGACATGCTAATGACCCGATCTACATGGTAAGGGATTTCCTTGCCTTTGATCAAGCAGTGGAAGTTGCTGTTGACTTTGCAAAAAAGGACGGCAATACACTTGTAATCGTCTTCCCTGATCACAACACTGG
>MVQW01000087.1 GCA_002067265.1 Methanomethylovorans sp. PtaU1.Bin073
GTCAACGGTCAGTTCCATGTTTACCGGATTGTCCTCTACAACCAGTATTCTTTTCATCGCATTCACATCTTTTTGCTTTTTAAGGCCGCATTGTGCCGAAATGATTTTTCGTGGTCATGCGGGATACACTAATTTCAAATCCCATTTTATATGATAAATAGTATTTTTATAATATATAAATATACTTGAACCATTGATCATCAATGTCTATAAATTCTAATTTACTTCAGGCATTTACTTCTTTCAAGTGCGCTGCAAAAGCATTTTTCAATTAGGGCTAAGTTTGCATCCATTTCAATTATTTCGAAATCGAAAGTCCTGGCAAACTCTTCCACCATGTCATCAAATTTTGGCTCATAGACCAGACCTGTTTTCAGCTTTGCTACTTTTTTGTAACCTGCATAATCAAAAACATACTTCGCCATTTTGGTATTATCCGGATCATTGGTTATTCCTGCAGATCTGATCATTTCTTTCCAGTTGGCAGCCCACATAGGTGTCATAAAAAAAGTACCGACCCCCCTGAAACTTTTCAATTGGGATAAATAAGCAGCACGGCCACCAAGCACTGCTCCTATACAGTCATCTACTATTTCACCATTCTCTTCCTTAAGGATATATACCGGACAGGCACATTTGCTCATTTCGGTTTCGACCTTGCCCAGAACATTACCGCACAAACCATAGAATAAGAGGACGGTATGTGAGTATACGCTCATCTGTTCTATTTTACCGTAAACTGTTCTTCTGAGGTTTTCAGGTATTGCATGCAATGCAAGTTCAAGCATGTGTATTACGACTATAGTGCTATCCTGAGGAGCACCTGTTATGAACTGTGGTACTTTTTCGAGAGGTAAGACCTTGTATGCACGTCCACAATGCTCTAATTTCCTGGCAATGCCCTTACTATTCTCATCCTCGACCAGGACCAGTGTAGCAAAATCTCCGTGTTTCTCTATCATACAGACAAGTTCATCTTCGAACATCCTGCAGGCAATGATACTAAGTACGAACATGTGATCACCCTTTAAATATGAAGGATCATATGAGCTTCAGCTTATATAAAGAGAATCGAATAATGTGTCCTTTAAAATTTAAGAAGAATAAGGCCCTCTAAATATGAAGGCCAGGTGAATAAAATATCATAAAAAAGCTGACCAATGGCACTGCAAAGATGCCATTGAAAAATCAAGAGATCTTTTTCTATCGGATCAATAATGAACAATGTTTTTAACGGTCCTCCCTTTTGACATGAAATGAACATTTTCGTTCAACATGACTCCATGCAGTACTGGTTTCAACTTGATGACAGGTTGGTCTTTTTTTGCTGATGTGATGTCTTTTACCATTTCTACACCTCTTTTAAAGCATACGGAATCCTACTATTGACTTATATTATTTAAAATTTTTGATACAATGGTGACTGTAAAAAAGTATATTGAAGATGCATCATCCTTAAATAAGCAAGATTCCATCCTATCATTAAGCACTAGTGAAAGGGTGAAACAATGGCCACCTCTAAAAAAATAAAAAATACGGCTGAAAAGGAAAAAGATATCACAGTCCCTACGATGGAAGAAGAGATAGATGCCTGGTGCGAACTCCCGTCCCATGCATCAGATCCCAAAAGCATAGCTGATGTAGAGATAGATGAATGGTGTGCAGGCTCAAAGGGATTGGCGATCCAGCCGGAAAAGAAGAAAAAGGACTGACATTTTAGGAGATCATACGCCTTTCTTTATGGAGAACCAGAAAATGCTCCCTTTGCCAGCCGGGTTATTGGTAACACCAATGCTTCCACCGTGAAGGTCAATTATTCTTTTTGCGATGGCCAGACCCAAACCGCTTCCCTTTACTCCTCCTTTGTGAGCCCTACTGAACCGATCAAATATCTGTTCTCTGTCATCGGCTGCCACACCTTCTCCTGAATCTGTCACAAGTATTTTCCAGTCTGTCGTCCCATCTTCTATGCTTATCAGGATCTCGCTGCCGGGAGGACTATATTTGACAGCATTGGAGAGTATGTTGGAGAACACTTCTGTAATTATAGGGTTGATCAAAGCGTTATATTCTTTTTCCAGCGGGACTTTCAATAAAATTCCCTTAGCCTGTAACTGTGGCTGATAGCTGTCTACTACTGACATCAACAACGGAAACAGATTAACTGTCTTAAAATCAAGTTCTTCAATGCTTTCGAATTTTGCAAGCTTTGCGGCATTATCTATCATTTCAATAATCTTAAGATTATTCTGATACATCTTCTCAAGCACTTGTTTCTTTTCGCTGTCTTCAGTAGTGTCCAGCAGAAACTCAGTGTACCCCTTTATAACAGATGCAGGACCAAGCAGATCATGCCGGAGTATGTCGGTGAAAAGGTCCTTCATTCTAGTTAACTGCATTAGTTCTTCATTGGATTTGTGCAGCATTTCAGCCCTTTTACTTTCCGACAGGTCCCTTGCAATATTTATTACAGCTTGTTGGCCTTCATAATCAATTAGACGGCTACTTAGTTCTACAGGGATGAGAGCACCATCTCGTGCAACGTGCACAGTTTCGGAAAATACTTCTGTGCGCTTGAGAACTGCATTAATTCTTTTTTCTGTTTTTCTGGGGGACCGATGAAGCATGATCTCCCATCGCTGCATTTTGAGTAGTTCTTCTTTAGAATAACCCAGAGTATCGCATAATACGTTATTTACCTCCAGGAAATTTCCTTTGAGATCATTTATATATATAGCATCATTGACATTATTGAATATCGATCTAAACTTCTTTTCAGACAGTTCCAGTTTTCGCTCGTGTTCCTTACGTTCACTTATATCGAACATCTGAAAAAGTATGATCAATAAAAGAATAAGTAAAATAAGATAGAGGCTTCCATGTCCGAATGTTTCCCACAGTTCCATATGTGTGCTCAACATAGCATCAGATGGCAAGGTTTCCAGCGCTATTTCTCTGTTATATACCTTTATTCCGGAAGTTGTTAGGAACCTATCTGATCGGGACAACTGCAATTCATAAGCCTCTGAAGTGTAGATGACTTTCTGGTCATCCATTACCTGTATCAATAGCTCATTATTCAGTCTGAAGCTAGTATTCTGTGCAAAGACATCTTCACATGTAAAAATGAGCTGGAAAAAAGAATGGTTCCCATACGGCACCATTAAAGAATATCCGTAGTTTCCTGGTGTGATCTCATACGGCATTGAAAGGTATGGTTTCTGCGTATGATCAGCAACGATCATTGCTATTTCAAATATCGAATTGTTGTCTTCATATGAAGCCGGTAAAGATTTGCTATCTTCTGGTACTTTCAGGACCAGATCCTGCTCTGTATCAATATAATATACAGAAGAAAGGAATGCATTCCTGTGGAGCAATGGTTCGGTTTTATGAGAGAACTCATCCTGGTCCTGCGGTGGAGAACTTTTCTTAATGTCATATATTGTCAAAAGTTCACGGGTTACTTCACCAAGCTCTGAACTAAGGTTCATACTGATATGCAGGGCTTCTATCTTCGTTTTGTATCCCATGCTTGCAATGATATCCTCTCTGTCCTCCTCTATGGAATAAGATGCAAGGGCTATGAATATGATGAGAATCAAAGCAACCATTAGAGTCCATCGGTTTCTGGCGGCAAACTCGTAGAAATGTGAATGCATCAAATATTATAATTAAGAAAGCACTATAAAACTCTATGCTAATAAAACAAATGGATGATCAAAATAAAAAAAGATAGGAAAGATAGCTGCATTTATGGTATGACAAACACCATTGCAGCCACTACTGTAGTCCATTTACCGTCTTTATCGCCTTTTGCACACTGACAAATGTGAAGTGAATCAAATATATGACCGCTTGCTTTGTAAACCTGTTCTCTCTCATGCCATGCGGACTCGACGTTAAACTCAATACCGAGTGTTGTTGCCAGCATGGTTGCAGCAAGGTCCTCTGCATATTCTCCTGCAGTGATCTCATCTTCTCCGAAGGAATGATGTTCTGAAATATATCCATATTGTTCCTTTGCAGCTACCGGTATGGCAGTACCGATCGCAGCCGCCATAAGGCGATGAGGCTCATTCGTCTGATTCCTTGCAAGGACACAATGAACAATAGCTCCTGGTTTTAATTCAGGCAGACCTTCCTCCTTTTTTACGATCTTACAATCAGGAGGCAATATGCTTGAAACAGATACAAGGTTATATTTCTCTATACCTGCATTCCTTAAGGCCAATTCAAAAGATGCGAGTTTGTCTTTATGAACACCAGCGCCTTTAACCATGAAAGCTTTTGTTGGTATCATACTCTTTTCAAACACAACTTGATATATTAAGGTTTTCTATGGATGAAGGGATCACATAAGGAATGTAGCTCACATCCTTGAGAATACTCCTCTGTAGATTGGATCGAAGGAAGGAAGTATCATTAGTTAGATGCGAGCTACTATATAATCTGTTCAACTTGTATTTAAGATTCCCTTTAAAGTAACAGAATCTTTTCAATGATAGTCAATAGCTTCATTAATACCAATATCTGTATTGTCAGCAATTTATAGATCGATCATCTCCCATGAATCAACTCTTTAAGAAAAAGAGGGCACTATCAATGAAAATTGCAGGTGTAAAAATGGACTTTTTAATAAAAAAAAATGGATCTACATTTTGCAATAATGATGTATTTACTTTTTCATGGAAAAATGATGAGAACTGGTCCATAGATTCAGTCTCGGAGAATATAGAACAATTTGGATATACACCTGGTGAGTTTATATCAGGTTTTCTCACATATTCGGATATTGTCCATCCCGACGATAGGGATCAAATCAAGTATATGGTCCGGAAATTGTGCCATGATAACCTGTCATGCTTTTTTCTGGAATACAGAATACTTGATAAGAAAGGCGATGTGCACTGGGTGACACAGTTTTGTCATGGACAATATGACGAAGAGGGTATTCTGAAATGTCTGCATGGAACGATCGTGGATATCACAGAAAGTAAGAGAAAAGAACTATTCATCGGGCAGGAGAACGATCATTTAAAAAGTGTTGTCAATAATGTAAGAGAAGCGCTATTAGTACTAGATATCAGTTTAAAAATAATATTTGCAAACCTTTCATTCTACAGTTTGTTCGGAACAGGACCCTCAAGAACCGAAGGTCAGTTCCTATACGATGTTGAAGATGGCCAGTGGAATATTCCTGTCTTAAGGACCAAGATGTCAGAAATCCAGAAATATGGTACAGAGTTCAATGATCTGGAGCTGGAGCAACATTCCAGCAAAAAAGGACATCGTGTGATCAGCGTGAATTCCAAAATCATGAACACATCGGATAACACAAATAGAATGATCTTACTTGCCATCGAAGATGTCACTGATAGAAAAAGATCTACGATGGAATTAAAGGCATCAGAGGCAAATTATTCTGTCCTTGTAGAGCATGGTAATGATGGCATAATCATAATGCAGACAGATCTATTGAAGTTTACGAATTCCAAATTCCTGGAACTAACAGGGTATCAGAAAGAGGAAATCATCAATAGTCTATTGTTAGATCACGTTCCAATAGATTTCAGGCGTATGCTGTTAAAAAGATGCACTAAGGCACTAAGAGATGAAAGAAGCATAAAGCGTAATTATGAAGTGGACTTCTTCAAGAAAGATGGTTCTACTTTTCCGGCTGAAATCAGTCTTTCATTCATATACTATGAAAATGGACCTGCTGTGATGCTCACTGTAAGGGACATAGCAGAACGGAAAAAAGCTGAAACAGAGCTTAAAAACTCCGAAAAGAAATACTCGACCCTTGTTGAAAAGAGCAATGACGGGATCGTTATTTTGCAGGATGACCACCTCGTATTTGCCAATAGCAAGTTTATTGAGATCACCGGATATACCCGTACAGAAGCTATTGGTAAACCATTTGCCAACTTCCTTTCAATGGAATATCGTCGCATGATCACCGGGAAGTTCAGGAGAAATCTGGAGAAAAAGCTTGATACCGCTCATAAATATGAGATCGAACTTCTTTCAAAGAGTGGGAATAGGGTCCCTGCGGAGATAAATTCATCAATCATCGAACATGAAGGCAGGCCGGCTTACATGGCTATCATCCGGGATATTACGGAGCAGAAAACAAGAGAAAAAGAACTTCTTAAGCTCATAGAGGTGCAAAAGGTCCTCGAGAACGTGATCGAAAGCAGTCCAGCAATTGTATTTTTCTGGAAACCCGATAAGAAATGGTCAGTAGAGTTCGTATCTGAGAATATTTCCCAATTCGGATACACTGCGAAAGAATTTATGTCGGGTAAGATATTTTATGATGATATTATTCATCCATCAGACCTTCAAAAAAGGGATAATGATACTTCAAGATGTTTCCAGGAAGGTGAAAGCAACATTTCCCTTGAGTATCGTATCCTTACAAGATCTGGTGAAGTGCGCTGGATAGATGAACGATCAATCATTAAGAGAGATCCTGAAGGCAGGATCGAATATCTACAGGGTATTATAGTTGATATCACTGAGCGCAAGAACGTTAATAATTTCATGCGCATAGGCGCAGAGCTCGGTACCCTTTTCACTCCCACGACCGATGTAAACGATACCTTTCAGCAATTCATTGAACTTGTGACACAGGTTAAAGGAATAGATTGCGGTGTATTGTATCTTGTAGATGGGTCTACAGGAGAGTTGAACCTAATTGCGCATAAAGGTCTATCGTCCAGGTTTGTGAACAGTACACGACATTATGCTGCCAATTCTCTATACTCCAGGATACTGAAGAGCGAATATCCGATCTATAAACTTTACTATGAGATAAATTCCATGACCCATGGAAAAGATCTTGATTTTGAAGGACTTGAAGCCACTGCGATACTGCCCCTCAAGTACGAAGGGGATGTTGTCGCAGTGTTCATGCTCGCGTCACACACTGAATATGCTATTCCACAAAACACACGTAGTACACTTGAAAATATTGCTTCTCAAGTAGGACCCTCGATCGGGCGCATAAGGGAACAGGTACATTTCCAAAAGAATCTTAACAATTTACAGGAAATATTTGATAATATAGGTGATTTTTTATACGTTCTCGATATGAATGGCTGTATATTGCATACCAATAGTTATCTGTGCAAAAATCTCGGCTATTCTCATGAGGAACTGCTTGGCTTGAACGTGCTTAATCTCCATCCTCAGAACAGAGCTATTGAAGCCGCCACTGCGCTTGCCGATATATTGGCAGGGAAAATGTCCATATTAAGGATTCCTTTTGAATCATGTGATGGGAAACTGATCCCTGTGGAAATAAAAGCCACCCGGGGAAATTGGGACGGACATTCAGCTCTTATCTGTCTTGGCAGAGGAAGTGGCTGAAAAAAAACACATGTATATAAAATTATTAGAAGGAAAGAATATGATAAATATCAACCCATCTGAGATCCTGGTTCGTTATAATGTTAAGGTTGAAAAGGAGCAAAGTCCTGAAGAAATAGCTAAGGAGTTATTTCCTGAAGACATGATGATACGATCTATCATTGAAGCTGTTTTTGAAGGTGATGAAGATGATGTTATAGATGCTTTAGAGGCAGCAATACAGGCTGGAAGTGATCCTTTGTCTCTGATTGATGATGCCCTCATGCCAGGAATGGGTATCGTATCTAAGCTATATGATGAAGGTATTCTTTTTCTTCCTGATGTCATAATATCCGCACATGCCATGACCGATGGCATTGAATATTGTAAACAGATGTCTACTGAAGTCCATGAATTCAAAGGCAGAGTTGTGTCGTTTGTTGTAGAAGGAGATATGCATGACATTGGAAAGAAGATCGTCACTGTTCTTCTACGTGCTAATGGTTATGAGGTCATAGATCTTGGCAGCGATGTGCTGGTCAGTGAAGTTATAAATGCTGTCAAAAAAGAAAAACCTATCATGCTTTCAGGTACTGCTTTGATGACCACTACTATGTATTCGTTCAAGGAGATCAATAACTTGCTACTTGAGAACAACATTCGTATTCCCTTTGTTTGTGGTGGTGGAGCTGTAAAACAGGATTTCGTGTTTGGTTATGAACTTGGAGTATATTGTGAAGAAGCAGCAGATGCACCAAAGATAGCTGATGACATCCTGAAAGGTGCTGGTGTGCAGGAGCTTAGGGAGAAATTCCACAGGCACTAATAATAATCTCAGACCTTTATGCGATGATTCTTCCCCGGTCTGTACATGATTTTATTTATCGAGCTAATGTTTTTTCATGTTTTCTTTCCAGCTAAGGATAAGAAAACAATATTACAAAACAATATTACTCTATATTCTTTGATCTAAAGCAGTTATTTTCACTCTACCCTTTGTTTTTTTATCATGTTTTTCTTTTCGGAAAAATGCTAGTATTTTAATTTTTTGTTTCTTTAAAGTATATATACAATAATGAAAAAAAACAGATGTGACAAAACGTAATTCGTAAGGAATGACAATACTAAGCAAGTATTGATATATGCACTATATTGCAAATATATTTTTATTCTAGTACTCGATAATGTTTTTAAATTTAATAATATAAGAAGATTATTCTACAATAGTGTATACTCATTTAATGTTAAAGAGATACTATTCACAAAAACACTATCAAGAGACGTTATTTTTTGATGATTTACCTTTTTCGAATTAATACTCTCAGAAGAAAACTATATATATAAAAACAAAATAAACAAACGTTTATATATGAAAACAAGAGTTGCATAGTCAGGTCTAAAGGACCTACTAAGGTAGATTGGATCAAGGCTTATTCAAGCCTGAAAAATAAATTGAAGGAAGTGTAGTATGTTAAAAATAGACTACAAGGATATATTAGTAAGATACAACGTAAAAATGGAAAAATCAATGACCCCGGAAGATGCTGCAGCAGAGCTTTATCCAAAGGATGCTCTTTTCCGTTCCATCGCTGAAGCTATTTTTGAAGGCGAAGAAGACGATGTGATCGCAGGTCTGGAGAAGGCCATTGCAGCCGGAAAGAGTCCAATTTCCCTCATTGATGACGCACTGATGGTCGGTATGGGTGTAGTAACAAACCTGTATGACCAGGGTATAATTTTCCTGCCAAATGTTATGATGTCTGCCGATGCAATGCTTGAAGGTATCGAGTACTGCAAGGAGAAATCTGGTGAGTCCCCTGAATCAAAAGGCAAGGTAGTTGTCCACGTGGCAGAAGGAGATGTTCATGACATAGGTAAATCCATTGTTGCCGCACTCCTCAGAGCGAACGGCTATGAAGTTATCGACCTCGGAAGGGATGTACCAGCCGCAGAGGTCCTCGCAGCCGTCAAGGCAAACAAGCCACTCATGGTAACAGGCACTGCATTGATGACAACCACCATGTACGCATTCAAAGAGGTCAACGACCAGCTTCTTGAAGCCGGCATAAAGATACCGTTCCAGTGTGGTGGAGGAGCAGTTAACCAGGACTTCGTTTCAACATACACACTTGGCGTCTATGGTGAAGAGGCAGCAGATGCACCAAAGATGGCAGATGCTATCCTGGCCGGTGCTGGTATAGACAAGCTTAGGGCAATGTTCCACAAACACTGAACGAGGTGAAAAAAATGGCAGTAAAAAGATACACACAGATGGCTTATACAAATGCAGATGAGATGGTTTTCGGCCGTGCAAAATACCCGGTAAAGGCAGGACTTGGAATTGAGCTGGGTGCAGGATGCACTATCGCTGAAGTTAACTATGCACCCAGACCAGAAGCAGGCGCTTCCAAAGAGAAGCTTGTAAACGAATACCAGAGAATTACAAGGGATATTCTCCAGAGAATGGTCCAGGTAGGTTTCCCTGCAGTAGTGCTCGAGACAGAACACGTGCAGCAGATGACCAACAACCCAACATGGGGTGGCGAGGTCGCACACGCACAGAAGACCATCATGGAAGAGTACCATGACGAATATGGCCTGAAGTCCGCACTGAGACATACTCCTGGTGACATCAGAGAGAACAAGGACTACATGGACCTCAGAGGAAACAAGTACCCTGTGCTTATGGAATCATTCGAGGCTGTTGCAGAAGGCGGAGCAGACTTCTTGTCCATTGAATCAATGGGTGGAAAGGAGATCTTCGACTATGCGATCCTGAGGAACGACATTGCTGGTATGCTCTACGCAATAGGCGTACTGGGCAGCATGGATATGGAATACCTCTGGCAGGACATTGCAAAGGTCGCCCAGAAGAAAAATGTCGTTGCAGCTGGTGACACAGACTGTGCACAGGCAAACACTGCAATGTTCATTGCAGGCGGACTGCTGGACAAGAACCTGGCACACACCCTTGCGATCATTGCAAGGAGCCTGGCAGGAGCAAGGACACTCTCCGGATATGAAGCCGGTGCAGTGGGCCCAGGAAAAGACTGCGGATACGAGAACATCTTCGTAAAGGCGATCACTGGTATGCCAATGGCCTTTGAAGGTAAGACCTCCACCTGTGCCCACTCCGATGTAATGGGTAACCTCATTATGCAGTGCTGTGACCTGTGGTCCAACGAATCCGTCGAATACCACTCCGAATTCGGTGGAACTACGGTCCAGTGCTGGTCCGAGACCCTCAGCTACGACTGCGCACTGATGAACGTTGCACTCAGGTCCGGAAACGAGAAGCTCCTCAGGGACCTGCTTGTAGCATCTGACAAGTACAGGGATCCACAATCCTACATCCTTGCATATGACAATGCATACAAGGTAGGCCAGGCAATCGTAAAGGACGGTAACGACCTGTACCTCCGTGCAAAGAACGCTGCACTGGAATGCTGCAACCTGTTGACCACTGCACAGGGCCTTGAGATGACCAGGTTCGAGATCAATGCATTGCAGAAGGCAAAGGGTGAACTGGAAGCACTCACTGCAGATGCAGATAAGTTCATGAGCGACTGCATGAGCAAGTATAAGGCCGAAATAAAGGTCTTCAAGCCAGAGAACTACGGTCTCTAAATACCTTATGTAAGGGTTTCACTTCAAACCCTTACTCTTTATTTCCAAAAACAAAAAACCAACTTCCCGAATCTTCACTATTACACAAAGGCTTGCAGGAAAACTTGTTTGGGGTCTATGGTCTGATCAGTTTTACCTCCTTCTTCTGATCAATCTACTAAACGGTCAAGTTTCCTGCAAGCCCTTTCTCCATAAGGTTTCAGACCATCTGTACACACTTTCATTACACCCCATTTATTTGACCGGGATTTCGAAAGCAAAAGTAGAGCCTTTTCCAATCTCACTTTCAACCCAGACCGTTCCTCTGTGTATCTCCACTAATTTCTTGACAATGGCCAAGCCAAGGCCTGTTCCTTCATACCTGCGATTGTTTGCGGTATCAAGCTGACCAAATACCTTAAAAAGCTTTTTCTGATCTTCTTCAGAGATACCATTTCCGGTGTCAATTACTTTAAACAGAATTCTCTCGCCATCTGATCTAACATTTAAGGTAACTTTACCGGCGCTGGGAGTAAATTTGATAGCATTGCTAAGAAGGTTGTATAGTATCTGTTTTAATCTAACTCTGTCAGCTTTGATCGCTTCTATGCTGCAATCTATGTTCCGCTCAAGCTCGACCTTTTTATTTGCTGCAAGGGAAGAACATGCCGTTAAAACCTCATTAGTGATGTCATGAATAGATATATTATCACATGACAATTCCATTTTTCCAGCTTCTATTTTTGAAATATCAAGTATGTCATTTATAACGAGAAGGAGGTGCTTACCACTTTTAGACACATTAGTGATGTATCTAACTTGTTTTTCATTGAGACTTCCGGTCTCACCTTCCAGCAGAATATCAGAAAAACCGATTATAGAATTTAGAGGTGTTCGCAGTTCATGGCTCATATTGGCTAGAAAAGCACTTTTGGCAGTATTTGCCTTTTCTGCCTCGATAGCCAGATAATTGGCTTTATCTATTGCCTTACATAGCTCTTCTTCTGCATACTTGCGCTCTGTGATATTGCTTATGATGACCATCTGCCCCATCTTGCTCCCATAGTTGTCATGCAATGGCAGGAATGTAATATTGAACCACAGGTAAGACCCGTCTATCTCCTGCTTGATCTCAATGCTGTCTTTTTCTCTGTCACCTGCTTCTCTGTTCAAAATGTCACACCATGGTCCTGACAATTCTGATACATGGGTTCCTATGTCATTTGATCTTGTGTACCGATTGTTCACAGCAGAAATATTATAGTCCACAATTCTCTGCTCCTTATCAAAAACTATGACACCATCATGGATATTTTCAAAAAGCAGACTGCGGGCAACAGGGGTCAGATTGAACAGTTTGTATCGTGTAAATCCTATGAATATAATGATGGCACTCAATGTGAGGGAAAAGGGAGAAGGATCGATCTCCCATGGAAACAGTCCCGACAGACGGATAAAAAGGGTT
>MVQW01000088.1 GCA_002067265.1 Methanomethylovorans sp. PtaU1.Bin073
ACCGGGATAGTGAAGTACATGAGGATCGTGTACCTTTATCTCACAGCCAGCTGCCAGAGCAAGGTCCCTGTATAGCTCTGATGGAGGGTTGCGGGCATCGTCAGAGTCATTAAGGAAAGCCCATCCAAGCATTGCGATCTTGATGCCTTTTGGCTTTTTGCCAACTCTCTCCAGAGCCTTGAGGGTGAGATTGAACATGTGCTTAGGCATGAAATCATTGACCCTTCTGGCAAGTACATAAATAGATTCAGCATCTTCCGGATAATCCAGTGGTTCTGTACCAAGGGTCACACCACGCTCTAAGTGATAGGTATCCTTTGTCAAACAGTGTCCACCTACTCCTGCACCTGGGTACAGGATAGCTCTTGTGATGCCTTCACCTTTAAGGCTTGCAACACCTGCACGGACATCGTATACATTAATGCCCATAGCCTCACAGTACAGAGCAAGTTGGTTAACTGCTGCTATCTGCAAGTCCCTGAAAGTGTTCTCAGCGGTCTTAGTGACCTCGGCAGCAGTAGCTGTCATGGGTATAACTTTACCCTTAGTAAGCACTGGGGTGTATAACTCAACTGCACGCTTGGTACACACATCATCAATACCACCCACTATTCTGTCATGCTCTCTTATGTTCTGCAACAGCCTTCCGACCATTACCCTCTCAGGAGCATGGGCAAGTGCAAAGTCCTCGCCTGCAACAAGGCCAGATTCCTTTTCAAGGATCTCTCTTGCCATACCAACGGTGGTACCTGGAGTAATAGTTGACTCAAGCACTACAAGCATACCTTTCCTTAGATTCTTACCGACATTTGTTATGCCCTCTATGAGTGCACTGAAATCCGGTGACAGGCTTTTTGGATCTTCAAAGGGCGTCTGGATAGCCAACGTAACAGCATCAAGCTCGCTGATCTTTGAGAAATCAGATGTACAGGTGAATTTACCTGCCTTTGTGACCTTTTTCAACAGATCTTCAAGTCCGGGCTCCTCACCTTTGAGAGGACTCTCGCCTCTGTTAAGCATATCGATCTTGTAGCCTGATGAAGATGAAGCTCTCTGGAAACCAAATACATGATCAAAACATGGAGCATCTGCAAACAATGCAGCTGCAGGGATACCTACATACCCCATACCGATAACACCTATTTTCTTTATCGGTCCTTTCTCTTTAAGGATCTTTTGTAACTTTTCACTCATTAGAATCACTTTCCTTTTTCGTTTTAGATATCTATAACTTTTTCTTCGTGATATGATGTTATAGCAGCCATACATGCCTGAAGAGCATGTTTCCCATCCTCACCATTTGGATGTGGCTGTTCTTTATTTGCAACACAGCGTACAAAGTATTCAAGCTCGTTAAGCAGTGGTTCTTTTGATTCTACCTTTGCCTCACGGACCCATTCCTTGTCATGGAGCACAACAGATTGTTTGATGTAATCAAGATATGCCACACCTGCAACACCTACAGCAGTAAGGGTACGCACTTTGTGTGGTGTGAGCCAGTTAACGTCCACAAGACCTGAGTAATCATGATCAAAACGCAAGTGAATAGACGCATGGTCTTCAGAAGAATGAATGTTAGCTCCTGCAATTGTGTAAACCTGATCGATCTTCTTACCGTATAGATAAGATATAATATCAACGTCGTGGACACCAATATCCAGAATGACACCTACATCCCTTATTCTGGGATTATAAGCACCTACCCTTCTGGTGGAAATAGATACGATCTTACCTAACAATCCGGAATCTATTATCTTCTTAAGCCTTATCACAGCAGGATTGAATCTCTCAATATGTCCTACCATGAGCATCAATCCCTTTTCCTTAGCAGCATTGATCATCCGATCTGCATTTTCAACGGAATCTGCAATGGGTTTCTCAACAAGAACATTGGCACCGGCATCAAGAGCATCCAATGTGACATCTGCATGCATTTTGGTGGGTACTACAATGCTTACCGCATCCAGACCCTGAGCAAGCAGCTTCTTATAATCTGTATAAGGTGTAGTTTTGAAAGTGCTTGCAAGTTCTTCTACAACTTGCTGATTTACATCGGAAATACCGACAAGTTCGACACCTTCCATCTCACTGTAGATCCTCACATGGTTCTTACCCATGGAACCTACACCAATGACTCCTACTCTAATCATGTTTTACCTCAGGTCCCATTCCTTTATAGCTGTAATGACAGTGTTTATGTCAGCATCCGATAATCCAGGATGTACTGGTATAGACAATACTTCACGGGATGCCTTTTCACTGTTAGGGAAACTACCTGCAAATCCCATCTCTTTGTATAAAGGCTGTTGATGAATACAAAGAGGATAATATGTACCCGTACCTATATCCTTTGCTTGAAGTGTATCGCGCAATGAGTCACGGCGAGGAGTACGGATTGTATATTGGTGATATACATGAGAGCAGTGCTCTTTCTCCACCGGTAATATGATGTTCTTGGTATCCTTCAGACCATTTGAAAGCTTTTTGGCATTCTGCCTTCTCTTTTCAGTAAACTCTGCCAGCCTTCCCAGTTGTACGATACCTATAGCCGCAGAAATATCGGTCATACGGAAATTGTAACCAATCATCTCATGCAGATAACGCTGTTTTGAACCATGTGCCCTGAGCATACGTGAACGGGCTGCAATATCCGGATCATCAGTGGTAATAATACCACCTTCACTGGTGGTCATATTCTTGGTAGGATAGAAACTGAACGCACCAGTTCCGAAAGATCCTACCTTCTTACCCTTGTAGGTTGCTCCATGAGCCTGGCAGGCATCTTCTATTACGAGAAGATTATGGTCCTCTGCAATTTCCATGATCGCACCCATGTCAGCAGCGTGACCATACAGATGCACAGGCATGATGGCTTTTGTGCGACTGGTAATCATCTGCTGGACCTGGTCCGGCGAGATATTATAAGTATCAGGTTCAATATCTGCAAAAACGGGTTTTGCACCTGTGTACACAATAGAATTGGCAGTTGCTACGAAACTGAAAGGTGAAGTTATCACCTCATCACCTTTACCTATGCCATGAGCCATCAATGCCACATGCAATGCGGCCGTCCCGGAGTTCACGGCCACCGCATGACCGACTCCTGTATATTCTGCAAAGGCCTGCTCAAACTGGGCCACTCTTGGCCCTTCAGCGATTACCCCTGAACGTAATACTGCGGTGACGGCCTCGATCTCCGCGTCGTCAAGGTATGGTTTTGCGATGCTTATCATCATTATACCTCATTTAGAACTATGACTGAAACAATAGACCGATATTTATATTTTATTCAATTGCTTAAGCTTCTCCGGCAGTTCAGTGATTTTTGCAGGACATCCTATAGCAAGCTTCCAGGACGGTACATCCTTTGTGACCAAAGCCCCGGCCGCCACCATAGATCCTTCTCCAATCTCCACTCCCGGCACAAGAGTGGCATTAGCACCAATAGATGCGCCTTTGCGCAGTATCGGTCCAAGGGCAACATACTCGCCCCTTATTGGATATTTATCGTTTGCAAGTACTGCACATGGACCAATGAATACATTGTCCTCTATAGTGACATGAGTCGGAATGTAAACATTTCCCTGGATGCTGACATTGTTGCCAATCTTCACATTACCATCAATTATCACATTCGTACCCACAAGTACGCTGTTACCAATAGTTGTATTTTCCCGGATCATAGCATTATGACCGGTCTTAAAATTGTCTCCTGTTTTCACATTGCTGAAAATCGTTGTACCAGCCCGAATAAATGAATCTTTTCCGATAATGGTACCTGGGAAATCGTGATCTTCGATCTCAATTCCCTTATTTATGATCTCCATTAATATGCGATGTTCAGGATAGCCTAATGTGACATTTTCCATAACAACAGTTCCTGCACCTACAGTCGTTTTTCCATAGAGTTTGGAACTACTGTGTATCCTAATATTATCTCCCATGATTGTCCTCTTCTAACTTTTTGCATATTATATATTTCCGTTATTATATCACTATTAGTATATATAAGATTTCAGCCTACCTTAAGGTTTAAGACCTTCAGATAACAAATAGAATAAATCATTCTGGCGCAAATATCTGATACCTAAGAAAACAAGGATCAATATACCTATAATTTCAGAGATGAACGCGTAATCCATAGCCGGAGTATATGCATACATAAAAACGCTCCTGAAATAATCAAAAATACTGTTGTATACCCCTGGATTACTTGGAAACCTCCAGCCTAATAAAGGCCAGAACAATGTTGCAGGTGCCTCCCACATATTATCTTCAACAAGGTGACAGAAACTAGCAGCTGAAAGGGAAAGTAACCTTGCATCCTTTTTGCTCTTCCACAGATAGAAAGCAGCACCACAGAGAATAAAGAAAAATAATAAAGTATGCGCAAATATACGGCCATTATCAATAGTTCCTGAAAAAATCACTCTTCCTATTGGTTTATCAATTAAATCAGGAAGTAAGGAGCCAATGAGAATAGCCGCATAATCAATACGACCTTTTAAAGCGGGCAATTTCTGCTCCAGAAGCGTGAAAAGGCCTAAAGTTATTCCTAAATGTCCGAATACAAACATCGCATTAATATAATATTCTGATATAAATACGTTTATGGTTTATCGAGTTTTTAATATATTCCCATTCAGTTAAAAAAAGGAGAGAAAGAGAAGATCTATATAGAAAATGAAGATTCAATTAGATTATTTCCTGAACTTCATGTAAAACTTTGTGTAAAATGGTTCTTCTTTTCTGTATTTTTTTATCTTTGTCCAATCAGACACCTGCTCGATAAATTCTTCTTTAGACATGCCAATTTGCGTTAAAAAGTCATCGAGACCTTGTACTGCCCCAGGGTTTTCTAACTCCTCTAATTCTAACCTTAGAGCTTCTTCTCTAGTCATTTGTCCCAATCTTATTCGATTGCTGTAATAGAATGTAGACCCTGTGACTTCCGGGAATTTAACAGTGTGTATATAAAAAGGAATTTCATGCAGGAAACAATCTGTGTGTTCAAATGTATCCCCCGCTTTTTCCCATCCCATTTCACGAGTTATTGTCTCAAGGATTTCGGTGTAATTTGAATCTAAATAATCATATATCCCCACGTAGTCTGGAGTGATGTATTTAGGAACAAATTTATCCTTGATTCCCATAAGATTAAGTGCAGCGCCGAGATACGACTTGTAAGTTGCCTTTGGCTCATGCTCCAGTAAAGAAGCACAGCCGTTCTTTACATCAATCTCTTTACAGACGTTCTGAAAGACAGTTAGGTCGCCACTTTGAAAAAGTTCGGGAAAGCCACTCAAATAAGCGATCCTTCGACCATTGCCAGATACCACAATCGGTATATTAAAAGCCTCAAGAGGGAAGTAACTCACTAATCCAATACCCCTCATACATGGAACGCATACATGACCGCACTGTATTATAAAATGCTTGTAGAGTTCAAGCATTGTTTTGGGATTAACAGCATAATAGATATGATCTGCTTTTGTAGCATTTATTGCATTCTTTATGTTCTTTCTCGCATAATCAGATAAAAATCCATTATCAAAAGTTATGCACAAACATTTAAGGTTGTAGATCTTGTCACAAACATAAAGTGCATATGTACTGTCCTTTCCCCCACTAAGAGGAACCAAGCAATCATATTCAGAATTGTGCTTTTTTACTTTTTCAATAATTTCTTCAAACTGCTTTTTCTTCAGTTCTTTTACTTTATCCCAATCACCAAATGATCGGTCAAAACTGTTACAATAGTTACATACCCCATTCTCATCGAGCTTTACACTTGGTAAACTGGCAGGCAGGATACATCGAGAACATCTTACGATTTCTTCCAATACAAAACCCCCGTGTAAAAGGAATTATTTGAGGAAGTATAAAGAATTTGTGCGTTACATACTTCCATACTCTTCGAGTTTTTTAAAAAGACTACAATGTAACCAAAATATGTAAGCTACATATAATATTCTGAATAATGTGGCCTTGAAGAAAAGGATATAAGAGCAATTTTAAAATTGGTTCCGAATATATAACACAAAAACATGAATACGAAAAACCTGGTACATTTGATTAATTCATCAGGCTATAAGATCGTGCTGGCTATCACAGGCGGTGGGACAGAAGCCATCGGAGAGCTCTTAAGACATGGAGGCGGGTCAGCCACCTTACTGGAAGCGATAGTACCGTACAGCCAGCAGGCTGTCGATGCATTTACCGGCAAGAAGCCTGAAAAATACAACTCAGTGCGTACCGCACGTGCAATGGCTATGGCTGCATTTCAAAAAGCAAGAATTTTGCAGCAAGAACAAAAAGAGGTTGGAAAAGTGCTGGGTATCGGCGCAACTTGTGCCCTTGCAAAATTCAATGAACGAAAAGAAAGACAACATGAACTACATATAGCGATCCAGTCACTCCAAAACACAACAACCTATAGCATTCACTTTTTAGATGAAAGGGATAGGGAAAGCGAAGAAAGTCTCGCATGCAGGCTTATCATCAATGCGTTAGCTATAGCCTGCAAAGTGGACATCGAAATAACCGACAACACTGGATTATTATCTCAGGAAAGCCCACAAATAAGAAGTGCACAAGTTACTGAAGCAATATCAAACATGCTATTGGATAAAGGCAATGATCCTGATCTAATTCCAAAGTATTTCAGGCTAAAAGAAAAAGATAAAGACATATCTCATTCCCACAAGGTCATTCTCTCTGGCTCTTTTGACCCGTGCCATAGAAAACATATTGAGATGGCAAAAATAGCATCTGAAAAATATGGAGTACCAGTGCATTTTGAAATATCCCTCACCAATGTAGACAAGCCACCCATGGACTACATTTCACTCGAGGACAGAATATCTTCTATACAAGCCTGCTATGATCCTGATTTTATGGGAGATATATTCGTAACAAACACGCCTCTTTTTGCACAGAAGGCAAATATTTTCCCTGAATCTACTTTTATCCTGGGTGCCGATACTATGCAAAGACTTTTTAATGTAAAGTATTACCGCCCTCAAGATACTACACAATCCCTTTATAGGCATTTCAAAGAAAAAAGAATTGATTTTCTTGTCTTTAGCAGAAAAGGAGCTGAAATAGATATCTCACCTGAAGTCAGAGATATGATTACTATTGTTCCAGAAAATGAATACATTGATGATGGTATATCTTCCACACAAATAAGAATAGAACAGTAGCATAAACATTATTGAAAAACAGAAAACTTTACTAGAGATATAGTTCAGCTTCAGGACATAATAATGGATATCCTTTTTCTTTATACACCCGCAGGATATCGTTTTCAAGTCCGCAGGCAAGCTTGTGCAATATATTCTGCGCTTCCATTATTTTTTCAGTGCATAGCTCATGCCATCTTTCGGATGATATATTATCCACTATATTTTTGAAAAGATCAAGTTCTTTTGGCGTGACACATGAATGGACATTTAAGTACGCGTACTGCTGCTCAGCTAAAAGATCAAGCATTTCTCTCAGCTTATTGCCAGTTAGTACATGGCAGAAATTATGACATAAGGGAGAGACCTTTTCGTCTATGAAGTGCACCTCTGCAAGAAAGAGGAAACGCTCACATTCGTATATCCAATCACGTATCTCATATAATTGATACATATTAGTATGTAATTGGTATACTATAGAGTATAAAAATTTTATGGTTTAACTTGATTTAGTATATAGCTTAATTAAATAATAATACAAAAAATATACACTTCAAGTTTTTATTTGTAGATTTTACATTGATTTTAATTGTAGATAGCAAATGATTTATGTACTAGATTTACGCGTATAAAAATACATAATTATACGATATAGAGAAAAGAAATACAAAATAAATAATTAAAAAATGTAAGATTGTTTGTCATTCATATACTTTTTTGCCTATGAATCTCTTGTATCTATAACTCTTTTGCTTTTCTTTTCACTGCGCGGCAGATCACCAATTTTCAGACATTCCACATCCACAGAGATACCTATC
>MVQW01000089.1 GCA_002067265.1 Methanomethylovorans sp. PtaU1.Bin073
CTTCCGAATAAAATGATCTGACATAATTTTGGAACCATGCCCTTAAATTGAGAAAATCCTCTTTTTTCATCGATACCCATAAACATTTTATAAATATCAGTTTTTCTGTCAGCAAAGTTACAATATGGTTTTGCTAAAAAAAGCGGCATATATGCATCGAAATTGCAACGCAACTATGCACAGGCCCACCTAATCGATCAATCAACTATTTACCTGGACGGACAAAGAAACTGTTGTTTCTCCGGGATGGATTGGTGTAGCCCCAGTTGCTTCAGCTACTGCTGTTTCCCTATAGATGGAGTGTACACTTCACACATCAGATACTGGAATGAGAAATTGCAAAATTAGAAAAAAAGATGGAGCGAAATGATTTCCGCTCCTGCTTGCTTGTCCTATCTACTTTACGTAGTTATGGTTAACTTTGGCCTTCTGGAAGCAGTTGAGGATTCAGTGCTGTAGAAAGCAATGTAGTTACCGCTCTCTGTCTTTGCCTTGAGGAAGAAACCAGTGTTAGAGTACTTGCCACTGATGTATTCCTGCACAAGCTGTGTGACATCAAAGTCGTAGTATTTATTGCCAGGCACTGTGCTTGCCGGGAAGGTTAGAGTTGCGTATGGTGTACTACCCTGAGCAACACCGTTCTGATCATACCAATTTCCTCCTGCTGTAGTCCAAGCCGTGCCAGAAGCACGATTATTCCAGCTTACGTACTTTGGATCCCAAGCAACTGGCCTGTAGACCTCAACTACAGTATCAGAAGTACGAGTCTTACTTGCAGGATAATACCAGTACAGAGAAAGTGTTGCTTTTGATATCGTATCGGTTGTCTTATAACTACTTAGATCGAACAGAAGTACATCCCTGCTACTACTAGAGGACTTTCCAACATCAAGGTAAGTTGAAGTGGAATATACGGTACTCTTAGAAGATTCAGCCAGTCTATTGTCATAAACAGCTGAATATGAAACCGAAGTTCCTGTAGAGGTAGATGTATTGGTTGTTGTGCTTGTTGTTGCACTGACAACTACATTTACTGTATCGGTCGCGGTCTGACCAGCTGTATCTGTGACAGTAAGAGTCACAATATACGTTCCTGCAGTTGAGAATGTCTTTGCGGCCGTTACACCGGCAGCCTCAGCGGTGATACCATTTGAGGAATCAAAGTCCCATGAATAAGAGGTTATACCCTTATCGTCAGTAGAGGAGCTGCCATCGAAGCTAACAGAAGAACCTACTGTGGCAGTCTTATCTAAGCCAGCATTGGCAACAGGAACAGAGTCTGCAGAAGTTGCTGCACTCACTACCACATTTACTGTATCGGTTGCTGTCTGACCAGCTGTATCTGTTACAGTAAGAGTCACAGTGTATGTTCCAGCAGCGGTATATGTGTAACTCGGTGTTGCACCAGTAGCTTCAGAAGTGATACCATTTAATGCATTAAAGTCCCATGAATATGAAGCTATACCTACATCATCAGTGGAAGCACTGCCATCAAAACTGACAGCTGAACCAACTGTGGCAGGCATATCAGAGCCTGCATTGGCAACAGGGACAGCATCTGGAATAGTTGAACTATCTGGGGTAGTTGAACCACCAGAGGGAGTTGAACCTCCTGATGTAGAGGTTATAGTCAACTTTGGTCTCATGGCAGTGTTTGAAGATTCAGCACTGTAGAAGGCAATGTAATTACCACTCTCGCTCTTTGCCTTGAGGAAGAAACCAGTGTTTTCGTAAGTACCACTTACATACTGCTGCACAAGCTGTGTAACATCAAAGTCATAATATTTGTTGCCAGGCACTGTGCTTGCGGGGAAGGTCAGAGTTGCATATGGTGTACTACCCTGAGCAGCGCCGTTCTTATCATACCAATTTCCTCCTGCTGTACTCCAAACAGTGCCAGAAGCGCGATTATTCCAGCTCACATACTTTGGATCCCAGGCAACTGGCCTGTAAACTTCAACTACAGTATCGGAAGTACGGGTCTTACTTGCAGGGTAATACCAGTAGAGAGATAGTGTAGCCGCAGTTATTGTATCCGTATTGTCGTAGTCACTGAGATCGAACAACATTACATCTCTGGCAGTTGCTGAACTCGCTCCAATGTCAAGATAGGTCGAAGTGGAAAGTACTGTACTCGTTGAATCAGAACGCAACCTATTGTCATAGGTAGGAGAGTATGAAACAGAACTGCCCGTAGATGTAGCTTCATCTGGAGTTGTATCTGTTGGTGTTGTTGTGCTTGTTGTTGCGCTGACAACTACAATTACTGTATCTGTTGCTGTCTGACCACTTGTATCTGTGACGGTAAGAGTCACAGTGTAAGTTCCTGCAGTGGTATAAGTGTAACTTGGTGTTGCACCAGTTGCCTCAGAAGTGATACCATTTGATGCATTAAAGTCCCATGAATATGAGGCTATACCTGCATCATCGGTGGAAGCACTGCCGTCAAAACTGACAGCTGAACCCACTGTTGCGGTCATGCCAGAGCCAGCATTGGCAACAGGTACACTATCGGTAGTAGTTGAACCACCGGAGGAAGCAGAACCACCTGATGTAGAAGTTATTGTCAATTTTGGTCTCATGGCAGTGTTTGAAGATTCAGCACCGTAGAATGCAATGTAATTACCACTTTCAGACTTTGCCTTGAGGAAGAAACCAGTGTTCTCGTAAGTACCACTTACATATTCCTGCACAAGCTGTGTGACATCGAAATCATAATATTTGTTGCCAGGCACTGTGCTTGCCGGGAAGGTCAGAGTTGCGTATGGTATACTACCCTGAGCAGCACCGTTCTTATCATACCAGTTTCCTCCGGCTGTACTCCAGGCAGTACCAGAAGCACGATTATTCCAGCTCACGTACTTTGGATCCCAGGCAACTGGCCTGTAGACCTCAACTACAGTATCGGAAGTACGTGTCTTACTTGCGGGATAATACCAATAGAGAGAAAGTGTAGCCGCAGTTATTGTATCTGTAGTGTCGTAGTCACTGAGATCGAACAACATCACATCTCTGGCAGTTGATGAACTCGCTCCAACGTCAAGATAGGTTGAAGTGGAAAGCACTGTACTCGCGGAATCGGAACGCAACCTGTTGTCATAGGTAGGAGAGTATGAAACAGAACTTCCTGTTGAGGAGGAGGTATTTGTTGTCGTATTTGTTGGTGTTGTTGTGCTTGTTGTTTCACTAACAACTACATTCACCGTATCTGTGGCTGTTTGGTTACTCGTATCAGTAACAGTAAGAGTCACAGTGTATGTTCCAGCAGTTGTAAATTTCTTCGTGGCTGTCACACCGGTAGCTTCGGAGGTGATGCCATTTGATACATCAAAGTCCCAAGAGTAGGAAGATATTCCCACGTCATCGCTTGAGGAATTTCCACTGAACAGGACAGTTGAGCCTACATTAATGGATTTATCAGAACCTGCATTGGCAACTGGTTCGGCATCTATTTCGTTTGAAACTGCAGAGCCACTCTTGGATGCCTGTGCAGTGTTACCATATCTGCCGATATTGACCACTCCACCGTTAGGTGAAGGTTCCTTACTGTATGATGAACTTGAATATCCTGCGTCTATAAGCGTACTGGAGACTGAATCTGTCACCCATTTTCCGCTAGAATAGTGACCTGCTTTGCTCTCTAGGTGATAGTCACGGGAGCCAGCATTTGAATTGGTTGAATCAACGCATGATGGATCAACATTAAGGTTGTTGCTCATCGTAAAGCCGCTGCCATATGTTTGACCATTCTTGTTGTTGTAGATGTCGTTGTTCTGGACTACAAACTTTGAGTAAGTTGGATTGGTATTCCATATACCCACACCTGATCCTGTAACAGAAGAAACACCATCACTGTTCATAATAATGTTGTTTCTGACGTAAGTTGTGAATTGAGTCTGTTGCTGACGCCTTCCGGATCTCAGGAAATACTTTATGGCAGCATGTCCACCATCATCGAATACGTTGTTCTCGATGATAGTGTTGTCAAAATCACCCAAAACAATAGCAGCATTACTAAAACCAGTATTTGTAGCGTATTGTCCAACATTTGTGAAGATATTGTGGTGAATGTATACATCCCTAGCATGGATCACATTATCTTGATAATTTGCAGACATCCAAATACCTGCACCTTTGATACTGTGGATGCGATTGTTATAGATTTCAATGTCATCAAATACATGGCTTGTAGTTGAAGATGTTCCTATCTGAATTGCAGGACCTGTAGAATCACCGGAATTTGATGCATAGATCAAATTATCATGGATAGTGGAGTCTGTACAACCATCTGAATACCTGCATGCACTATTTGTTCGTGTGAAAACAGTATTATAAGCGAATTCGACATTGCTGCATCCCATAGCATATAGAACATCGTGGCCTAGCTTATACACATCATTGTTAGTGAATTTAATGTTACTGGCTTTTCTTACCTGTAAACCATCACCGCATCCCCATTCAAGACGCATATCAGATACTTCGATGTTGTCGCCGCCGTCAAAAAGCATCATATTGTAATATCCGGCTCCCAGGGATACAGCCTGATTGGCGCTGTTTCCATCTATAGTGAAACCTGTGATTGTTATATCGCCATCTGTACCTATGTTTGCGATCATAGGTACTTCACTGGACCATCCTGCACTTGCAACTAGTTTAATTTCAGCAGTAGAGTCACCTGTAAGTATTGTATTAGCACCGATGTTAAGAGTGCTGTCTATCCAGTATGTATTAGGACCTCTCAAATATACAGTACCGCCACCCTGGCCGTCTATATATGCTAGAGCTTTGTTAATTTCAACATGGTCATTTGTTCCGTCACATTGGTAGTTTACAGTTCCACTTGTGCTGCTTGTACCGACATATACGGTTGCTGCCGAAGATAGACCGGCACAGATTATCGAGAAACAAATGAAACAAAATGATAGACCAATTAGGAAAAATGATATTCTTTTGAAATGATGGTCTTTATTTTGAGTTTTAGAGAGTTTAGATTTTTTAGAGAAAGCAGTTTTTAATGAAATGAAGCAACTACTAACCAATAAAGCAATTAGTAACACATGACGGGATTTAGCCCACCTGTGAGCGCTAAATCTTTCGAGAACTTTATTACAGAAACGTTTTACCATATACTTTTACACCTCTTTTTCCATTCAGTTGAATTATTACATTTTATTGAAACAAAATCGTAATATTTTCTGTTAACAATAAGATACAAGTCAGTGAAATTGTCATTTTTTGATTTTAATATACCATGAATATTAACACCAAACAAGTCTGTTAGCATTTAATACTCACATATCTCTAAGAGACTGCCACCATCATGGGAATTATGGTGGTATAGATGCCCAAGAGGGCATCTTGTTGCAGAAAATCATCTTATTTCACGGAAGAGATTGGGGTTATCCACAGACAAATTAATTTTACTTGTTTTGGACTTCATATAAGATTACTGAAATTCTGCTATTTCGGAAATGACAGCCCATAGAGATTGCAAATCAATTTTTGCTGATTTATCTCTATTTTGTCAACAGCCAGTTTTGGCACAAGTTCGGAATTAGGTTTTAGATATATAAAGATACTTACCATCTTAATGCACTATAATAGCTCAAATTTTAATTTTGAGTGTTATATAACCTTATATTTGCATTTTAGCTACTATAAGAACATTTAATGCAAAAAAATAGTAATTTACTTCTTTTTTAATGAATAAAGTCTATTTTTGCGCATATTTTAAAACCAAAATTTGCAGATAATTTGATACCTGGATCGATAAAATTTGATTTAAGAGACCTATATAAAGTCAAAGATAGACATAACCAGTATTCTGGCATAAAATCATTTAAAAAGCAACTATGCAATCCTAATTAGAAAAATAGTAGATTATAAAGCTTCATTAACGATGATAAAGTATTAGAGCATCTTTTTTAATGAGAATTAGAAAAGGATTGCACCTCCTTCATCTAAAACATATTCCCGATATGCAAATAAATAAGATATTGTTGATAAATTTTGAAGCCCTAATTTCAATGGAAAATTTGAGGCATTTTTTGCTTTTATGCCTTGAGTTGCGCCCATATTACCTAAAAATAGAATATATGTTAACCATTTATACAATAGAAATTGATAGAAAACGGGAGTCATTGATTAAAAAAAGACTGCGGAAGCAAAACTATGGCATAACTAATGTACAGTTATATAAAAGAAATTGAGGAATTGTTGCTACCTTAATAAGAATTTATCATAATAAAAGCGCTCAGTATAATGAGAAGCTTAAATACAAATTTGCTGAACCAACATAATCAATCTGTGAAATCGCCTGTAAAAGGGATAAAAACATTTACTGCGTAGCCTTCTTATCCCCTATCTTTTTCAGTGCATCTGCAGCTCCCTGGCAGACATAATTATTGGAATCTTCCAGGGCTTTATTAAGAGGCTCAATAGCTCTGTCATCACCAATATTTCCCAGTGCATCCACAGCCTGTCGACGGACATAATTGTCCTCATCGTTTAAAGCTTTGATAAGAGGATCAACAGCACAGATGTCTTTTATCTTTCCAAGAGTGTATGCAGCTTCCCTGCGAACCTGTACATCTTTTTCGTAACTAAGTGCTTCAATCAATCCCTTTACATCGTTGTTCTTTTCCATATCTTTAACATTTGGCTTACCAAATCCGAACAGCATGTAGAATAACCCCTTCTGATGAATACTATAGATGCATCCTGCAAGTAGTTAAGTTTTAGGAGAAAGATGTTTAAGAGAAATAATTGTCTAACAGTAAGTGGTGGGATGAATGTCTTTGATAGAAATTGGCTGCTGTGGTGCATATTGTGGAACATGCAAATTATTGAAAGAACAACTGTGTAAGGGCTGTAAGCTCGGATATGAAAACAATAAGCGCGATATCACTAAGGCTAAATGCAAGATCAAGGTATGCTGCATAAGCAAGAACTATAATTCCTGTGCCGATTGCCCGGACACTTCAACATGCCAGACCATCATTGAGTTCTATGAAAAAAAAGGATATAAGTATGCAAAATACAAGCAGGCAATAGAATTCATCAAACACAGCGGTTACGATGAATTCATTAAAATAGCCGATACCTGGACAAATGCGTACGGGAAATACTAAATTTAACTTTCAAGACTTGCTATGTCTTTCTCTTTACTGAAAAGGTACTCTTTAAGTTCCTTGGCAAAATTCTCATCATTCTGCCTGATCCATTCGAGAAGCATAGCTGCATGTTCTTTCTCTTCATTTGCATTGTGAATCAATATTTTCTTTAGATTCTCATCAATGCAGGCGTCAGCTCTTTGATTGTACCAGTCAACTGCTTCCAGCTCTTCTTTCAGAGAGTCAATTGCTCTCTTAAGGTCCTGAGTCTTTACTGACAATTTACTTCTTTCTTCATGGATCATACTATCACGTACATGAATATGGTTTTTGATAGCATATACCTTTTGGGAAAGAAGACGGAATATTGAATTGGTTTACATGGAGGATATAGATGGCGTTAAAATATTGATAGTACAACTAAATTCAAACGGTTAGATTTCTGTTATTGACTTAGAGTCTTTCAGGTAATGTTCAAAAAGCTCTTTTACCCAATTGATCGCACTCTGACCTCTACATAACATAAACTCTTGAGAAAAGACATAGTGGAAATCAACATCATCGTGACTAAATCTGGTAACCAATAATTCCTTTTTTATAGTAGTAAAATGAGATTAATTACACTCCTATTTGATGTTTTCAGTTACATTTGAATCCGACTGTGCCAATGAAATTATAGAAGTCCTTTCAACAACATCTTTTTCCCTGGACTGAAGTTCATCAAAACTTTCCTTAAAGGCCACCAACTGACATTTTAGATGATAGTATTCATATTCATCTGCCTTTGTTTTTACCGGCATTGAATTAAGACGTTCGCTTATCACATTAATGCGATACTTATACAGATCCAACAACCCACTAAGCCATTCATCATATTCTATAGTATCATCTCTTTTTGGTGTTAAGAAGGTAGACAACTGTTGTTTTCCACCCGGACAATTTGCCCTTGTGTACCTATTCTCCTGTGAAAATGGATAGCTCTCACATAAAAGCACCATTTTCACAACCCATACGTTTTATTGGAAACCCCCTAGCCCCAACCCGCGTATCAGCCATAATCGAGAATGTATTACAATTGCTATCGAGATAGGTACTACTAATTCTATATAACATAAACTGGGGTTAATTTGATCCAGCATAAAAAATTGTAATGCCATTATAATTTCAAAAGGAATGGTCTAGAATGGTTTAGGGCACCTTACAAACCCATTCCCCAGGAAATAGTGTATGAACCTTTCATTGATTATGAAACTGGAGAGATTAACCAAGGATCACATTACTTCAAACCACTAAGTAAAACCATTATTTAATATGTAGACCACCCAGAGAGTAAATTTGATGGTGATGTAGGTATTCTGGAAAGAAAGCATGTGCATGCTGATGGTGCAATCTACATAGGAAAGGAAGCTAACAATATTGATGATCAGCCTTTGGACATCTGGCTGGCTCAGGTCTTCCTTAACAAGAGAGCTTATCCTTTATCTTTTTGTCTGATACGCCATCATGTTGCAAAACAAAAAACAATTATGGGTTCACATTTAATCAAAATATTTATTCCATGGGGCAATTTGATTGTTTATTCACTAAAATAACAATTAGGAAGTGCATATCATGTTCAGATATTTCAGATACAAAACAGGGGAGGGGATTTCATATTAATTCATGCGAATTATTGTCCTTATTGAAGAAAGAAGCTGCCAATATCTCTTCTGAATATTTAAGACGGATAAACGAAAAAGAAACAGATGATACACAGAGCCCTCGTGGAAGTCTCCAGTATAATATCGAATGTCTTGCAAGATATAATCGTAAGAAATTTACTGAGCTAAAAGACAGAGATTGTCCTGATATATCTGAGGAGATAGACATTCGAAAACTTGAAGATTTTACATTCAGGATTAACAAATACATGGACGAGAATGCTCCCGGTCAAAGAGATTTGAAGGAATATACTCGTATTATTTCCACATATCTAACGTTCATAGCGAAAGAACCACTCCACCCACCGGGAATGTACGTAGATGAAAATCAAAAGATTTTTGAAAATGGTGGTATTTATTATTGTCCTGCAAAGAGTAAGCATATTTTAGAGGAAATGTCCCTGTGCAAGTACTGTGTTTGCAGAGCAATCAACTAGAACATATTATTTTAGGTAAGTGCAAACAGAATTAACTTTGAACTTTTTGATTTCTTTTTCTAGATACAGGTTTTAAATGTTCTTCATTTGAACTATTGTCTACCTATATGCAGATAGGTATTTAATATATGCGTATTATTCAATTATCATAAGAATAAGGAAACATGTGAACTTATATGACAGAACTTAACCCTACTAATCAACAGATACTCCGTCATGCGGGACACTTTTTGCAATGTAGGGGCTATAATGGATTCAGTTACAAGGATATTTCCCAGAAGCTCGGCATAAAAAATGCTTCAATTCATCATTATTATCCTAAAAAAGAAGACTTGGTTGCTGCCTTGCTTGAAGAAAGAAGAAAGAACTTAGCAATATCGATTTCACAAATGATGGAATCCAAAAAGTCTGCTCGTGAGCAGCTTCAATATTATTTTGATTATGCATTGCAGGAGTTTGATGAAGGGAAATGTATCTGTCCTCCCGGCTCAGTGATAATAGATTTCCAAGAACTCCCGGAGAAAGTTAAAAAGCAAGATATGTTGCTACTTGACGATATACTTGATTGGATTACCAATGTTCTCAAAACTGGCCTAGAACAAGGGGAATTTGATTTTTCAGATACAGTTGAAACACATGCAGAAATGGTAGTTGAAGCTTTAATGGGTGCCAGGCTGGTATCTAGTATTAAAGGTAGAAAGACACTTGTCAGGGCAATTTCGTCAATAAAATCTTGTCTTGGATGGAGGGATTAATTTTTTTATTCGGCCATACCTATCTACATGTAGATAGATATGTTATAATATCATATTATTTTTGCTCTAAAGAAATGAATCAAATAAAATACATTAAATTGGAGGAGAACATATGCCCGTTATGAGTATAATCTCATGTAAGATAATGCAAGATGAAATTGTCTGGCTTTTTAGCAATGATTCTGAAATTGATAAAATCATAATCGTAGAAAACAATAACATTTCAGAATTTACAGCAAAACTTAATGAACAGCAAGTCTCTCATGAGATTATTCCTTTTGAAAAAATACCAGATATTCTCGGCGAAACAGATGAACATGAATCAATTGTGGTAGTTAACATATTGGAACTTGGGCTTCATGCAGTACCAAAAACGCTGAAATACAAGGTCTACCAGAGTATTGAAGAAATGATACCATTCTCCGATGGGATACTCCTTTTTTATGGTCTTTGTGGTAATGTCCTTGGCAAGGTGGAGGAAGATTTCTGCCTGGAAAAAGATGGCTGCATAGTAAGGATATTGAGAGATGATGTAAGGATTGTGGATGACTGCATCGGAGCTACGGTTGGTGGTGGAGCTAATTATCTTAAATTACTTAAAGCCCATAGTAAAGAACCTGCTTTCTTTTTTACACCCATGTATGCCAGTTCATGGAAAGAACTTCTGGACATCGCCAAATATAATCCTGACCCTGAAAAAGCGTTCAAGATGGCAAAAATGGTCAACGATCTGGCAGGATATTCAAGGGTTGCAAAGGTCAATACAGGACTAACGTATGTAAAAGATAT
>MVQW01000090.1 GCA_002067265.1 Methanomethylovorans sp. PtaU1.Bin073
AATAAACTTGCGATATACAGATTGATTACTTTTTACGACCAACAACATGAGACTGAACATGTGAAGGAAAAAGTTGTCCTATCATCTGTGTCCCATGTCTTTGGAATACTATTTCCCGTAACTCTGTTTCATAATCTGCTTTTATGACCTCTGAACTCTGGCCTTCCTCTATCTCTAAATGCCTGCTTACCAGAAGATCAACTGCAGACCTACCGTACCCTTTCAGCGGGCACATGTACTTAATCCCTAACCTGTCCTCAATGCTGCGGGACTGCCCAATGGTCAGCACGGGAACACGATCATCCCGACGCACTCCATCAACAACAATTGAAACATCCTTCTCGCAAGCAAGTGTTTCCACAGCTGCATGATGTATGTGATTGATGGCACTTCTGGGGAAACCATCCCTCATAAGAAGACCATAAGCCTCTTCCAGCACCTTTCGGTCAAGTCCAAGTACACGATGTGCAAATCCAAGCCTCTCAGCCGCCTTTCTGGCAACCTCGCCTACCGGCAGCACACCGAAAGTACATGTCACCAATTCTATTTCAAAGAATGGCTCAAGCAGTATAGCTGACAGAGAACTGTCCTTTCCACCGCTGAAAAGAACTGATGCTTTCATGACCTGCTATTATACCCTCGTTATGGTGGTCTTGCGCTTCTTGGGCTGCATTTGAGCCAACAGAGCTTTTAATTTCTCATCTGTTATCTGCGACTGCAAGCGCCCATTCTGTGCAAGCATTATGAGCTGAGACTCCAGCTGCTCCACAAGTTCGGGCCTTGACATTTTCAATGTAGTCAGACGCTCTCTTGCCTCAGGAGTAAGGATTTGCCGAAGAATTGATTGATTCTTAGCTTCTAATTCAGCCTGCATCTGCTCTTGTTGATAAGCAGCCTGAATATCAGGATGCATTTGGGAAGCCTGTTGACGCTGTAATTGTTCAAGCCTCTTTCTGCGGATATCCTCGAGTTCACCTGCCATGCAATCACCTGTGAATATACTATCGACTTACAGGAATTTATGAATTTGATCTACCATCAATTGCCTTTAGTATTTGGCAAGTTCTGGAATCTTCTCTAATAATGTCTGCTTTACCTCGTATGCAGTATTGTCCAACATGGACTGACCAGCCGGAGATACAACACGACCACTCTTCAATGAGCGGACAAAGCCAGCAGCTTCGAGTTGTTGTGCAGCCTCTCTTGCAATGGAACCGCTTCCCTTGGCTTTTCTGTGAGGTTGAGAACCCATGTCCTTTTTACCTCCGTAGACAGAGCGCAGCCTCTCTACACCAATGGGACCATCAGTATAAATAGTTCTTAGCACAGCGGCACAGCGAATGTACCACCAGTCACTATTCGTAGGAGCAAGCTCCTTGTGAGCACCGGTCTTAACATAAGCCGCCCACTCTGGGGGTTTTACATGCTCATTCTCCTTCAACTTTTCTGCTACCTTAGAGATCAGGTCACTTGCAGGAACATCATATAACGTAGTCATTCTATTCTCCCTGGATTAGATAATAAATTTTCAGACAATTGGACTCAGCATCTGGAAACTTAGATACGGTGGAGTATTGGTTTTAAACTCTCAGTTAGTATATACTCTTTTCGGCAGAAAAGAGTTATTTTCGGAAGGTTTGCTCTCTTCCTGGACCCACAGAAATATAGTCTATTGGTATTCCCATCTTTTCCTCAAGATACAATACATACTTACGGGCAGCGTCTGGAAGATCTGAGAACTGACGTACGTGAGTCAAATCTCCCGACCAACCTTCCAATTCTTCATAAACAGGAACACATTGTGCAAGATCAGCTGTGAGCTCTGGAGGATATTCCGTAAATTCCCCATTCAATTTGTATCCAATGCATACTTTAATCGGATTTATGTCAGAAAGCACATCAAGTTTTGTAAGGGCAACTTCCGTGTAACCATTTAAGAATACAGCCTTTTTCACCAAAGGCAAATCAAACCAGCCACATCTTCTTGCTCGACCAGTAGTCGTACCGAATTCTTTTCCAACTTGTTGTATCTGTTTACCCAGATCATCTTTAAGTTCACTTGGCAGAGGGCCTTCACCTACACGAGTGATGTATGCCTTGACTATACCCAATACATTGTCTACTTTTGTGGGCCCTACCCCCAAATTAGAACATGCAGACCCAGCAATAGTACATGATGAAGTAACAAATTTCTGAGTTCCATGGATCACATCAAGATGAGTACCCTGTGCACCCTCTGCCAGTACATTTTTACCCTCTTCTATTGCCTTGTTGATCTCCAGAGAAACGTCTGTCATATAAGGTGCAAACTTTTCACCTAGTGAAACATAGAGGTCAATTAATTCATCATTCATAACAACTGATGGATTCCCTCCGAGTTCCCTGATAGAATTCTCTTTCTGAGGGGCCAGTTCCTTGAGCCTTGAGAGGAACTTTGCCTTATCCGCAAGGTCAGAAAATCGGACCTCATCTCTTGCAACCTTGTCAATATATGCAAAACCTATGCCTTTTTTAGTAGTACCTATCTTCTCTGAGCGGCTGGACTCCTTAAGACCATCAAGCTCGATATGATATGGCATGATTATACTGGTCTTTGCATCAATACCAAGCTTATCAGGACTAATATATATTCCACCCTGTGCAAGCATTTCAAGTTCCTGAGCGAGAGACTGAGGATTAAGAACCGTACCAGGTCCTATAAGAACCCTGGAATCCAATAAAAATCCAGAAGGTATAAGGTGCAGCTTGTATACACTATTACCTACTTTGACAGTGTGACCAGCGTTGTCCCCGCCCTGGAATCTTACAACAAGATCATATTGGTCGGATATGAGGTCAACTATCTTACCTTTGCCTTCATCACCAAACTGTGCACCTGTAATGATCGTAAACATAGGATGCAGATGAACTTAGATACATAATAATTTTTTGATATCCTGAATTACAGTTCCTCGTAGAAAACTAGCATCCTTGTACCTTCATCAAAAGGATCATGCTCATTTTTTACACAGCGCAGAGCCCGTGCATTACCCATGTCAAGTAAAGTATCGATAAGCTTCTCAGCCAGATCCAATGTCACATTGAATTCTGATGCTAACATATAGATTGCATCCTGTCTTTTAATAGAGAAATTACAGGAATTAGACTTACGATTAGACTTGCATGTACTGAAAAACTCGCATCTTTGCACCCTAGAACTGTTCTTAATATGGATAGCAAGACCATTCCATGAATGAACATTATGTAACCCTTTGATGCCATATAAGTTAGATTTAGTCCTATCGTGGATATTTGCCATGAGTAATAATATATTTGCCTGCTATAAATAAATGGTCTTCTATCATGCTATATTACAAAAGAAATAGAAGTCCCAATCATATTAGATGATAGTTGCGTCACTGGCTGATGGCATATCTACAGTAGAAAAGATATATATAGTGAGAAGGAATAAGAACACCTCAATATGTTAACATCTATAGCATCTGTGGCGTTAGCAAGTGCAATAGCGTCTGCAACTACAAATACTGGAGTCACATCGATGACCACATCTATGGGACTTCCTGAATACGGAGTTCTTGCGGTTTTTGCGTTGGTGGTATTACTTGCTGCAAAGCTTATGTTAGCTGCATCTACAAAATGGAATAATACAATCGAGTGTTCACTTGACATGAGCATAATGCCACTGGTAGTTTGCTTTGCTGCAATTGTGGTTTACAAGATAATTGCAATGATCTGAATTATGCGCAATTGAGCGCACAGAAGTATTTATTTTAAATTTAGAGTTACTGCTGCTACAAATCCCATAGAAATCGATTTTTAGAAGTGCAGCGGGCACCAATTTAGTTTTGAGTATCAGAAAAATAGTTATGATTTAATGGAACAAGCTTTATTATTACCACAAAGCCCATTCCATCTGCAAGCCAGTGAACATATATTTAGAATATCCCAAGCCCCGGACCTAGCAGAGGTATGAGGGCAAAAAGGAAGATATTAACCAAACCGTGCGTCAGAGCGACAAAAGGTAAACTGCGGGTTTTAGTGAACATGTAACCCAGTGTAAGACCTACCACGGACGCAAATAGAATTTCACCCACTGTACCATAAATAGAACTCATAAGGCCAAAAAGCAAACTGGCTACAATAAGCCCCAGTGTGGAACCAAATACACCTTCAAGCCTCGTCTGCAGAATAGATCTGAACATAAGTTCCTCAACCAAACCTACACAAAAGACCATAATCAAAGCAACGTCAACCATGTTATAGAAAGACATGTTTGGTACGATAGGAGCGGGACTCATAATAAAATACTCAGCTTCCGCAATTAACAAGCCAATTACCAGTGAGAGAGGCAAATATAAAATTATTCTTTTGAAAGAAAGACCAAGCTGTACAGGAGAAAAACTTTGGTGCCTGATTATCAGAAATATAGGTACAAACATAGGAATATAGATGTAGAAATAGCGATACAGTACCATTTCTGAAAATACGGGCATGGAGAAATTGATCAGCCGTAACAGAGGCAGCAGCATAAGAGCCTGGAGGGCCCAAGTTACATACTTATCTTTGATACGCACAGTGCTTATGGAAACAACAACAAGAATTAACATATGGAATAGAACTGCTGCTCCCTTTATTCCCGAAAACATCAGCATCTCAGCAATTCCAATGAGTAAAAATGTAGCCAGAACAGGAAGTACTGATCTTCTGGCTACACGGGATAAGTCATGCTCCTCCCGTTTAACATAAACATTGTCTTCATTCGGTTGCATTGGCACCCCTCGTTACATTAACCCAGAGATGAAGATCCCTATAAGGAACTGTCAAGTTATCGTTCTTGTAGAGTAGGAACTCTAATTTCATGTTATTCCCAACAGAATTAGGAGTGAATGTCACTGGCTGTTCCCATGTTGCATTGTGATCCAAAGTGAAACTCTGAGCATTAGATGGAACAGGAAGAGACTCGTTATTAAGCCTGATATCCATACTATATTTTACGTTTTCATATTCGTGGTTTACAACGCCCACGATTACCTGCCCGCTATCACCTAAAGCAAAACGGGTAGTATAATTGTCTGCCTTACCATCCATTCCAAGGATGTAGAATTCTGTGAATTTCTCTCCTTGTTTTGGAGTAACAATAACATGAACTAACGCAACTACCGATGCCAGGACAGCGATGACAAGAATTATCGTAAGAACACGGTCTAACTTAGACTCTGACTGACTGCTTACGGGTGCTTTTACGGCATCATACACTTCAGCCAGAGAAAGTGAAAATGCTTTCTCAGAGGGAAGCTTAGCTCTTCTGTATACCGCAACTAAACACATAAGGAAAGTAAATACCGATAATGAAACCAAAATTGGGATCAGCCTTATACCCCAAGGAGTATAGTTAAGTCCAAGACCTATTAGCGGAACTACGGCAATACTCAAACCTAAACTCAGTGCCAGCCGTTCAATGCCATCAAGATCATCTTTTCCTGGAAAAAGAGCAGCTATCAAAGCATATCCTGGCAGGAACAGTACCATGGGCAAACCCAGCACCGAACGAATAGGAGTAGCTGCTAGCGCTGGTATGAGAATAAATAAATCCGTAAGCAATACTAGAGCAGCAACAATCGGAATGTCAACAGAAATTGTCCTTTTATTTGGCATGGCTATCCCCGTGATGTAATTCATAGTAATTGAATGTTTCTAAGTAGCTATAATAAAGATACTTAAATGATTAAATCAAATTATACTTACCTATTATCTTTTTATTTTTTAGAATTTAACTCTTCATTGAGTGGACGACATCTAAATACAATAAATGGAGTTTTTTCGAATAGATGCACCCCATTATATTTATATTGTAGTAATTATACCTCCTATTTAAAGGTGAAGTACAAATTAAAGTTACAAAAAATATGGGAGTCATATAATGGATAAAATGACAAAAGTGGGTATTCTTGGCGCAGCTGCACTGATAGGTGCAGGATTAGCAGCATTATCTGAAGAAAGAATCAGAGAGTTTGTTAAGGAAAGAGTAGAATCAGGCGCCCTCAGCAAAGAAGAGGGAAAAATATTAGTGGAAGACCTTGTCAGTGAAACGAAAAAACAGCGCCTTAACCTGGAGAAGAACGTTGTTGAAAAGATACGTAACACGGTTTCGAAGGCTGACAAGGAACTTGCAAATCTCGAAGATAGGATTAACGAACTTAAGATTCAGGAACTTGAGTTAGAGCTTGAGAAAATGAAAAGCCTAAGGAAAGCTGCAAAATAATCTTTTTAGTGTTATTTTCCAACTGCCTCTATTATTACTTTTTTATTGAAAAATAATGATATGGAGGATGCTTACAATAGAATATCACAAAGCAATAATAGCAGAGAAATTCTAAGGGACTCTAAATAAAAAAAAGGGTTGGCATCAGGTAGCAAACCAACCCTTTGTCCTCAGGCAGAATTTTACTAGCATGAGCATCACAGGTACCTCTATAAGCACACCTACTACAGTTGCAAGCGCAGCACCTGATGACAGGCCGAACAGAATGGTTGCAGTCGCAATTGCCACTTCAAAATGATTGGATGCACCAATCATAGCAGAAGGAGCAGCATCCTTATAGCTAAGACCCAAAACTTTGGATAGGACATATCCCAGCAGGAAGATGAATGTCGTCTGAATGAACAGAGGAATAGCTATCCATAGGATAGTCAGAGGCTGTGAAAGGATAGTTTCTCCCTTGAAACTGAACAACAGGATGAGTGTGATCAGCAAGGCTATGATAGTCACAGGCGTAAGAAGATGCACAAAACTTGTGTTGAACCACACTTCTCCTTTGCTCTTAATGATAAGTTTCCTAGAAACATATCCGGCAGCAAGTGGAAGTGCTACATATACCCCAATGGAGAGAGCCAATGCCTGCCAGGGAACCGGAAGTTTTCCTACTCCAAGCAGAAAACCTCCCAAGGGACCGTAAAGGAAGAGCATTGAGAGAGAGTTGATGGCGACCATCACAAGAGTATGCGCATCATTACCTCTCGCAAGAAAACCCCAGACAAGTACCATTGCTGTGCATGGTGCAATTCCCAGAAGGATGCAGCCTGCCAGATAACTGCGCCATAGGGGTATTTCAAGCATTTTCACACCATCTGACATCACAACAGTACCTTCACCATAGGTTGCGCCTACAGGCAGATCAAGACCAAAAGGCATTTTAACAAGGTCTGTAGCCTCAGGCCCAATAAAGCCCAGGAAAAGCGTGCCTAGGAAAAACACTGAAATGAGATACATTGTGAAAGGTTTTATTGCCCAGTTGACGAACAGAGTCAGACCCACGGGTTTTATGTGCTTTCCTGCTTTCAGCACCTCCCCAAAATCTATCTTCACCATGATGGGATACATCATGAAGAATAGACAGATGGCTATTGGTATAGAAACCACAGGTGCTTCACCGACATAAATGGATAGACTGTCCAAATACAAAGCTACGCTCGGAGCAAATCTTCCCAGCAATATACCTGCAATGATACACAGAATGACCCAGACCGTAAGGTATCTTTCAAAAAACCCCAGACCTTTGGGTTCTTTAGTAATGCATGCTTCTGTCACCATGTTCAAGTCCCCCGTTCTGATGAATTTTTGCGGATAATTCTCCCGTTTTTCAAATGAAACTAAAAAATTCCCAATATTTATTATGTGGTTCCTAAATATAACAGTACAACCCTAATATCAAAACATGTTGATATGAATGCTTATATAGCATCCAGTTTTCTTTTAAGCATCATGAAGTGTTGCCCAGTTGACAAAGATCTTAAAGAACAATGGGAGCATGAATTGGAAAATGAAGCAAGCATAGATGAATATGAGATCAATAATCTATGTAATGTATTCAAAGTATTAAGTAATCCCCTCAGATTAAAGATTGCCTATCATCTTTTAAAGCAAGATTACTGCGTAGGAGCACTAGTTTACTTGCTAAGGGAAAAGCAGAACCTTGTATCTCATCATTTGGCAATTATGAAACAAAATGAAGTTGTTGATTCCTATAAAATTTCTAGATATACTTATTACAGACTAAAACCTGAAGTACGCCTGATGTTAAGCAGCAATAGACAATTGTAAAAAAAGAAAGAGAAATCAATTTTGAATCTTAATCCTTATCTCCTGCGCAACAGCAGGATACATTGCCTTTAAGGATCTCTTTCCATTCGCCTATGACATCATGAGTCCAGCAGTCGTCAGCTCCTGCAGCTTCACGCATTGTCAAAGCCAGAATATAAGTAAGTTCTTTTACAGTTGCCCCTGCCTCAAGAGCACCTTTGAAATGCTTTAAAACACACGGTTTTGAACGGGCCTTTATGGAAAGAGCAAAGCATATGAATTGATATGTTTTCTCGTCAATGGTTCTCTTGTCCCTGTATATTTCATCGATCTCATCCAGTTTCTGTGCGAATTCCGGGAAAAACTCTTCTAACATTCTCATCTTATTCACCTGTTCATTCTATGTATGCATACCTTTCTAGATTCCCAAAACTTTCTCTAGTTTGACCAATACCTCATTTACATCATTTGCATCAACATCAAGCTGTTTATTCTTTACTACACCCAGCTCTGTTAACACAACATGAGTATTAACTGTAAATCCTGCAAATTCCAGTGACTTCCTTGTACAATAAAGAGAGCAGCCATCAATAGCGATTATCATGTCTGTGCCTTCAGTAGACTTCAGGATACCAGGAATCCTGCCACCGATACCTACTGTGCACATCATCCTGCCTTTTCCTTTTTTAGTGAGTTCAACAGCTACTTTATTTGCCATCTGTCCGACATTGGAAGCAC
>MVQW01000091.1 GCA_002067265.1 Methanomethylovorans sp. PtaU1.Bin073
ATTCTTATTACAATAGCGCTTCTGGGGTTCGAGTACATACCCTTGCTGGCGCTGCAGATCCTTTTCATTAATATGTTCAGCGAAGTTGTACCGGCTATCTCCCTGGGTATGGATCCGGTAAGAGAAGGGATTATGGATATGAAACCCCGCGACCCAAAGGAAGAAATCCTGGGTAGGAGGAACATGGTACTGGTTATCAGCATAGCAGTTGCCATGAGTATTGTGTCTTTCCTAGTCTTCCTGGTCGCCGACCCCTTTACTGACATACAAAAGGCACGAACACTTACTTTTGTCACTAAGATCAGTATGGCTCTGTTTGTTCCTGCCTCTTTCAGATCCCTGGATGAGTCAATTATCAAGATAGGACTGTTCTCTAACCGATCGATGCTGATAGGAATGCTTATCACTTCCTTGCTGATCGTGGGTGTGGTATATATCCCCCTCTTCCAGCTGGTGTTTGAACTGACACCTTTAACAGCCATTGATTGGGTGCTGCCTTTAGGTGCTGCTTTCCTCACCCTGCTTATTGTAGAGGGTATCAAGTTTGTTGTAAGGACGGAAAGAAAGAGAGCAAATGTAAGAAAAAAATAAAAGACGCAGGAAAACCGAGAATTTATTCAGTTTTTAAGGAGCATGTGAAGCATTCAGATCCCTGTATAATTCAGGACATCTTTTTTTGGATGGTTGGTTATGCACATTTATAGGATGTCTTCGCAGCAGGGTATTGTTGGTAGCTTCACACCCAACTCCTTGTTTTAAACAAACTGCCTAACGTATTTGAATCTTTCTAAATTATTCCACAAGATATACGACTGGTTGCATCCTTAAAGCAAGATGGTGTAAAAAGATTATTAATACATCACGACATCATCCAATAATAATGAATGGAAAAGAAAGATTGCTGGAGCCTGAACCCTATATCCTACCAGACACGGTCATGCAGAAAGTCCATGCAACCATACAGGAAAATGTAACCGGATTGGTAGAACTGTTCAAAGTATTATCAGATCCTGTGAGGATACACATTCTGAAAGCACTGGAAGTACAACAGCTCTGCGTTTGTGTGCTTGTGGAAATCACAGACTATAAACACTCTGCATTATCATACCATCTGAAGCTTCTGAAAGAAGCAGGACTCGTGGACTCTGCTAGAAATAAAAATTTCCAGATCTATTATCTTACAGATCTGGGAAAAAACCTGCTTAGAAATATTGAAAAAACTTTTGATTAGTGGCCTTCTGTAGGCTGTGCAGTATTAAGCTTTACATACTTCACACCCTTAAGGGACATCAACTTCTCAGCTATTGTCTTGACCTCCTGACCTTCCCCATCCAGGATTATAACTTCAAGGCAGTTATCATGGTCCAGATGGATATGTATTGAGGTCTTGATCAGAGAAGAATGGTCATGCTGTATCTCAGTAAGAGAGTTTGCCAATCCACGCTTCGTATGATCGTAGATCAAAGTAATAGTAGCAACACGCCTACCCTTAACATCGCTCATCCATTCGTAATGCGTAATGTAGCTTCTGATGGCATCTCTTATACCCTCAGAACGAGAGGAATATCCTCTTTGCTCTATTATGCCGTCGAATTTCGTAAGAAGATTCTCTGGCAGCGAAACACCAATTCTCATTAATTCTTGTTCCATAAGATCACCACGTAAATAAAAGATATGAACCTATCAATGAAAGTAAAGGCTAATAACATTTTGTATGTCTCAATGATAGGTTTATTAAGATAAATAGTACTTATATGGGAAAATATAATAAAAGAACATTTCCATAGAGAGGGACACGATGAAAGGAGAAAAATTATACTCAGGAAAAGCAAAGACCATCTACAGAACAGAAGATCCTTCTAAATTCATATCCGAGTTCAGAGACAGCCTTACTGCCTTTGATGGGAAGAAAAAGAGCGAAGCTTCAAAGAAGGGCTATTACAACGCACAGATCTCAAAAAAGCTCTTTGAGCTACTGGAAAGCAAGGGTATCAAGACCCATTATGTAAAGATGGTCTCAGACATTGAAATGCTTGTGGAAGCTGTAGATATTATAAAGATAGAAGTCATACCCCGCAATATTGCTGCAGGCTCTATCACCCGTAAATACCCCATAAAAGAGGGCACGGTGTTCAAAAAGCCAGTCATCGTCATGGACTACAAGAGCGACGAGTACGGAGACCCGATGCTCAACGAAGACATCGCAGTAGCTCTGGATGTTGCCACATACGAAGAAATAGCCACTATTCGCCAGCTTGCTCTGCGGGTCAATGAGATCCTCATTGAGTATCTTGATGAACGCGGCATAGTTCTGCCTGATTTCAAACTGGAGTTTGGAAGAAAAGATGGACAAATTCTGGTAGCTGATGAAATATCCTGTGATACTTGTCGTTTCTGGGACAAGGAAACTGGAAAATCTATGGATAAAGACATTTTCCGCTTTGACAAGGGTGACCTGACAAAAGCATACGAAGAAGTAGCAAAACGTATAGCTCCTGAGATATTCCAATGAGCCTGTAAAGGAGTTAGCATCATGAAAAAATATGATGTTATAGTTGTTGGCGCGGGTGTTACAGGACTACTCTCGGCTTTAGTACTTGCAAAGCATGGAAAAAAAGTACTGATACTGGAAAAAAGCAAACATGTAGGTGGCAACTGTAATAGTTATGTAGTGGATGGGTTCCAGGTAGATACCGGACCTCATGCCATCACACACCTTATAGAAGGTCCTCTGAAAAGGCTAATGGACAGCTACTTTGACTATATACCTGTCTTTGAGGACTACGGGAACTATTTCATCCGAACTGATAAGCGCCTCGTTAAAGTACCTTCCAACATCAAGGAGTTCGTGACATTCGATGTGCTGCCGAGGATGGACAGGCTGGCACTTAGCCAAGCTGTTACCAAAGCCCTTACATATACAACCTTTGGCATGGACCTCTCCAAGCAATCGGTATATGAATTCCTTCCCAAGAACCTCTCAAAAGATACATATGATTTTGCTGATACAATCTCTTATTTCCTTTCAGGCAAGGATATGAAACACACATCAGCAAAGAGAGTCCTTGAAGGAAGTGCATTTGTGCGGGATAGTGTAACACCCGAGCAGTTAGAAGAAATCCTGAAAACAGACGAAAAGAATGGTCATGAGGAAAAAGTACT
>MVQW01000092.1 GCA_002067265.1 Methanomethylovorans sp. PtaU1.Bin073
TCCAGCTCTGGGCACCTTATGCACATGACAGCATCCAGATGGACCAATGGCCTGGTATATATTGTATGCCATCCTGATCCTTTCGTCCTGATTCTTCCTGGGGCATAAATCCAGGGTAGTCTGTAGGTTATTGTCTTTCATCAGAACCATCTCCGCAATATTGCAATGCAGGCTCTGCCAACCGAAAAGAAGAGAAAGATATATAAACTCCCAAGTCGTATATGGAGCTTGTAGGAGATTTAGTAGTTCTCTCTTTTTCGTGGCTGGGTCCTGGCAGACCCACCTGCAATCTTTCTTATTCTTCCTCGTCCTCTTGATCAAACTTCAATGGACCGTGAAAAATTGCTGAGATCTCGGCAACTGGTACACTGACATCCCATACCCCACTCTTCCTATACTGCACAAACCCTATTACATTACAAAGCATCTTCGATTCATCATCATGCTTATCCAGATATCCAGAATTCATTGCACACTGGAAGTGCTTTAGATCAGTGATGCATGATCCGTCTTTTAGCAGTAAAGTAAAGCTTGCAGTGCCATTTGTATTCGATTGTGATACGAATGGGCATGAATCTCTCCCATAACCACCCAAGCATGCTGCACACCAGGGAGCCAATGGAGTTTTATTCTCCTGAGTACAATTATTCATGTAGACCCTCCCCAGTGGCTGAGTCTGCATGGCTGGCAGTTGCTTGATATCCTGGTAAGATTGGGGCAACTGTCGGTTCTTTCATTGGTGTGATCACTAAGGATGCTCCTTGCCTTTGCACAATGGCATAGGTGACATCTTTGAATCCATCCCTCATCCTGAATGGGACACATACGGACATGTCACGAACGCCATTTCTTATTTTCATTATTTCAGTTTCAGTCATATTCTGCTCCAGTGCAAGCATGGTCTATAGCGAAAGCTAGGCAAAATGAATCCGTGGAAAAGTATACTGGAATTATTTTGTTAGCTTGATCGCTACACCTTAAGCAGTAAAACGACTCTCCGGTTTACTTTTTGCTTTTAGGGTTTTGATCATGCTTTTCACTTCCTAAATCCATCATAACCGTGTGAAGCATATAAAGGTTTTGTGTTGCTATATGGAGAAAGGTTCATCTGTCCCAATTGTAGGTTTTTTGTCCCATTTATATATATCTCCTGGGACACTTGGTAGAAAATACACAATGTTCACAATAGTGATTTGCTATGTTAAGTCTCAAAATGTGTGGTATAAAAAAATAAGAGTGGTTGAATAATAATGCATCGCACTTTTGGCCCTAGCGTTCCAATTGTACCTTACTGGGATCAACCGCAGCGATAATCTTATCATCGTGGATATCCAGCACCTTCACATATCCAGGCAAGACCTGCAGTGCATAGCGATACCTTGAATCCCCTGGTAACTTGGCAAGGTAGACTCCCTAGAGAGTAGTTCCATCCATGAAGTGCAGGTCAAAGAGGCATGGCAAGACCTGGTATTGAGCAAGCTTGTGCATGATCAGCTACCCCCAATTCCATCCTTTTCCAGCATTTCAAAGAACTTTGGATTCTTCACTATTTTCTCCAGTGTCTTTGCAAGCCTATTCGTACTTTCGAGATATTCATCCGTTTGTTTACTAAAATCTTCTTGCATTGCTGCGATCTGTGCCTTCATCAGTTCATTATCTGCGAGCAGTGTAGTTGTGTCTATTTTTTCAGCCTCCATTTTTGATCTGGCTTCTACACTGATCGGCATCATACAATATCCGCAATACTCCACACCTCCGGTGAGTGTCCTATGGCATCTTGGACACTCAATTGATCGCGATATCGGTTCAATTGTCTGTGGTAGCATGCCATGCAATTTTCTAATATCATTATCTAAGGACTCTCCCTTAAGATGATCGTACACTGCTGGCATATTGCTATTCTTTGCCCACCCCAGGTATGTCCTGAGTTGTGCATCAGTGAAGTATCTAGACTTCTCAGTAGCTTGGGCATGCCTAAAAGCATGGGGGTTAAGTCTCTTGTCTTTGATTCCGGCCCTCTTTGCTGCAGATTTAAGTATGAGCTCCAGGGAACTGACTGCGATCTGTCTCTTTCCATCTCCCAGGGTGCAGAATATTGGTGCCTGGGGATCTGCTCTGCATGGATGTACTATGAGCCACTGGTGCAGGTATTGTGCAGAATCTATTACAAGAATACGTCTGGTGCCAGTCTTTCCATTGAGTCTGATCCTATATCCGTCAGGCTCTGGAGTAGCATCGCATATAGCCAGTCTGATTATTTCACCCCTTCTTGCCCCCGATTCGTATATTAGGGAGATAAGTGCTCTATCCCTGGGATTCATGCAGGCATTGAGCATTTTCATGACATCATCGGGGGTCACTAATTGTTCAATTTTGATTTTTGTTTCTGTTTTGACAAGCTCAATACACTTGCTCAGTTCTGGTTTCTCGATATGATTTAGGAATGTTTTGAGTACTCCGCACCTAGCATTTCTGGTACTGGGTGGTAGTTCTGAGACGGCAGCCAACACTATCTGCTCCAGTTTTGTGGGTGTCATTCTTCTGTATGCTGGCTTGATCCTGGTATCCCAGAAAATCAACGAAGACAGTACATTTGAAACGGTGTATTTGCTACCTGTTCGGTCCTCTACTACTGGATTGGATGCCCTCTGTTTATAAATATCAATGAAGTTTTTGTAGTCTTTTTTTCTGGATTTCTGACAGGTACTGAACAACTGCAGCTCCAGCTTTCTATTTCGTTCATCGACACTGTCTTCTAGTGTGGCATACTTCCTTTGTCTACCTCTCATATTCACCACGTTTTTCGATAAGTATAAAAATAATACTTATATTAATGGTATATTAATGATATAAATGTTTATTTCAAATGCCATCCTATATATGTAAGATAATGGTGACATCATGATAGACTTGCATACACATTCCATATTTAGCGACGGTGAACTGATACCAAGCGAACTGGTAAGAAGAGCCGTAATTCATGGATACAGAGCCATTGCAATAACTGACCATGCAGACTTTACCAACGTAGAGCATGTACTTAGCTGCCTGAAAAAGGCGAAGTATCTTGAAGAGGTAATGGATATCAAAGTGCTTGCAGGAGTAGAGATCACGCATGTTCCTCCTGCCAAAATTGGAAAAATGGCACGCCTTTCAAAAGATCTGGGTGCAGAAATAGTAGTAGTGCATGGAGAAACGATAGTAGAACCTGTTGCTCCGGGAACTAACAACGCTTCTGTAGAACTTGCTGATGTGGATATTCTTGCACATCCTGGTTTTATAACTATTGAAGAGGCAGAAAAAGCAGCAGAGAACAATGTTCACCTTGAAATTACCGCCAGAAATGGACATAATCGTACCAATGGTCATGTAGCCAAAATAGCTTTTGAAGCTGGAGCAAAGTGTGTGGTGGATACCGATACACATAGTCCTGAAAATCTTATTACCCGGGAAACTGCTCTAAAAATTGCCAGGGGTGCGGGGCTTACTCTGGAACAAGCAGAAAGAGTTCTTAACAATTCCCAGAAGATTGTAGATGAGAAGTACCAATGATACTCAAGGGTAAAAGAGTTATAGACATAACTTCACCCATAAAGCAAGGTATGCCAGTATATCCGGGAGACCCACAACCATCAGTAAGAAAAGTCTGTTCGATCGAAACAGATGGTTTCGGTCTTTCATTAATAAGTATGGGGAGCCACACTGGCACACATGTGGATGCACCTTCACATGTATTAGAGAATGGTACCACTGTAGATATGCTGCTTCCTGAAAGTTTTATTGGGCGTGCAATTTTGCTAGACTTAAGTTGCATCAACAGCCCGCTCCATGCTGAACACCTGGAAATGGTATGGAACAAAAAAAAATCCGGCCAAGTAACAGAAGTATTGCTATTAAAAACAGGTGCTATCAATTCACTTGAAGGAACAGAAAACTTTTGTCTGGAAGAAGATATAGCCTTTTGGATGCAGGATAAAGGCCTTAAAGTATTAGGAGTGGACGCTTTCTCTATAGAAAATAAAAAAGATCTACCACTGCACAGATCACTGCTTTCTCAAGGGGTCAATATTATTGAATGCCTTGATCTTGAACAAGTCAGGGAAGGATATTACATTTTTATTTGTCTTCCACTGAAAATCACAGGTTGTGACGGTGCACCAGCGCGTGCTATACTTATTGAAGAATGAAAGCGTACAAATTAGTTTTAGATCAATTTATATTAATCGATTAATTTAAATATGTACATGTTCTATTATACGCTAATAGCAGATAATACAGGCATTTATAATAGGATTAATATACTATAAGTGCTAATAAAAGATACGTCAATTCTTTACCAACTTTTAGAATTTAGAACTTAATTGAGGGAAATCGCACGAAAGCAAATAGGAAGCATTCAATGCACAAAGATGAAAGTGCACAGATGGGTATTGGTACACTCATCATATTCATATCAATGGTTCTTGTAGCTGCAGTAGCTTCTGCGCTTCTCATTAAGACATCAGGCGTGTTGCAACAGAAAGCTTCACAGACTGGTCAAGAAACTACAAAGGAAGTAGCATCTAATCTGCGTGTGGACCGAGTAGAAGGAGAACGTGCGACCTATGGGACCATCAATATTGACGATGGTACTCTTTCAAATACCAGTGTTGAAATTCCAAGAGGAGGAGTGGTGGAATGGATCTCAACAAGTGGATCATTCACAGTAAATGTTGCAAATACTACTGTAGATGTTGAGGATGGTTCATATTATGAACATAGATTCCTGGAAGCAGGATCGTATACGTTCACTGTATCAAATACTACAGCTGGATCCACCACCGGAACGATCACAGTAGATGATGAACTTGACTATGGAGAAATCACCAAGTTACATATCTCTGTTTCTTTGGGTCCAGGTAGTGAGGATGTAGATCTTTCACAACTGATTGTATACATGTCAGATGGTGCCCACGTTGCAAATTTGAGATACGACACTAGCGATACAGGATCAGAAATACACTTGCCCACAGAAGACTATATTGCAGTAAGCCCAATAAGGATAAGGGACCAATCAACATTCAAAGCAAACCAGCCAGTATTGCGTACCGGAGATATAATGGAGATAGTAGTAGATATCCGGAAAGTATTTTCAGAAGAGGATACAACATATGATGGTCTGCCTACAAGAACAGAACTATCAATGCAAGTAAGGCCCGAAGCTGGTGCACTTGTAATATTTGATTTCAACACACCTGGAGCATACTTTGATAACAGGTACATCCTGTTGTATTACTAAATCTTTTCTTTACCTGAAGTCCCTGTGAGGTATCAGGGACTATACAGGAAAATGCGATAAAGTATAAGTGCCATTATTTCTTACGAGTTCAAAAATATAGGTCCCTGATACTGGCTTTTCAATGACAGCACCTTTATCCATATTATTGGATGTGTTAAAAGAGTCATCCGGATACCAATTACCGCTATCAGACAGAAACCCCTGGCAGAAATTGATCTTTTCACCTTCTATAAGCCATCTTTTTTTGACACCATTCTCATATCTGTAAATAATGGTATTCTCCTCTACATTCCAGGCAGAGTTAGTTATATTGCCATCATTATCCGGATCAGGATCCACACCGAATCCAACGTATGTAACCTCT
>MVQW01000093.1 GCA_002067265.1 Methanomethylovorans sp. PtaU1.Bin073
AATGCGTACAACGCAACCTATTATGCAAGCGATGATCTATTAGCTGCTGCAGAAAGCGGGTTTTTGGGACGACAAGATGTCATACTATTCGATATGGTTGGCAGCAATGTCTACAAAACAAAAAGTAATACCATAGACAATATCCTAAAAGCAGCACATGACAGTGGAACATCACTACTTAGCATAAATGGAGTCAGCAGTACACCTTCGTATTTTGATTACGTCTCTGATGCCAAGGCCAATGATCCCCTCTGCTACCACTACAATAACATGAGCACAACCGGGGATGGGCTTAAGAGTGCCGAGAACTTGCTCATATATCTTGCAACAGAGTATAGCAGCCTTTCTGATATCACAGATGGTGCTGGAGGTTCAACTGGTAACAGCACATCTGATAACAGTTCAACAGGAGGCAGTTCAATTGGTAGTGGCGATGTGAAGTTTCTGTTCATACTAGGCACAGATGTTAACACTGCTGCTCTTAATACTGCCGCAGCATCAGCGGATATTTCTTCTGAATTAAGCACAACTGTTGTCAATAAAGATCAAACAGTACCACAGGACTTTGACTTCTCAGGATATTCACTAATATTCATAGAATCACAGCCTGAAACAACCATCGGAAATTGGAATGCCAGTATAAATGCTGCCAAAGCCAATGGTGCGATGGTCATCGGTTATAACCTCTCTTCCAACATCACCTTGCCAAATGTGGATCTCTATTCTGCAAATTGCACTGATATCGAAAGATACTGGGTGCAGGGTGGAGAGACAAACATGGGTAATATGCTCAAGTTCATGGGTCAGAAGTTCTCTGGTGCTTTTGCAGGACAGACTCTTGCACAACCTGAAATACTGAAGCCTAAAACAAATATTACCTACATCACCAATTCACACACAAACATCTATTATCTAAATAATGTTCTTTCGGAAAGAAGCATTATCACTGATCTGTTCAATGTCAAAGTGATCAACGGCATGAGTGGCGAAAATATTGCTGCAAATCTTTCTAGCATGCCTCAGCAGGATGTCATCCTATTGTACATGATCGGTTACAACGAACTACCAGAGTTCAAGGATTTACTGCTCAGTGCCAAAGCCAGCGGTACCCAAATAGGACTTGTTGCCACAAGCGATGTTTATGGAATGGCCACTGTAAATATGGACGAACTTCCATACAGTCCGATTAAACCGTACATTTACAGGGACGGTTATACCAATATGGAGAATTTTGTCCGTGCCATCGGAGCAGTGTTTGAAAACACATACATAGAACATTCTCCTGCAGTAGCTCCTTCGATACCCGATCATGGTATATATCATCCAGATGCTTATCCAAGGATTTTTACAAACAGTACTGAGTATCTTGAATGGTATGCAGATAACGGCTACAATGTTTCTGCACCCACTATAGGCCTGATTCTGACTAATACAATCTATAAAGAACGTATTTTGCTCTCTACGGAGGATGCAATAATCAGGAACCTTGAATCCAAAGGTTACAACGTGATTTGTGCAACATATAAGGTAGCTACTGAAGATGTGGATTATTTCACCAAAGATGGTGAAGTACTTGTGGATTCCATAATCTCCTTAAAAGGATTCACACTAAATTACGGAAACCAGGAGCAAGGTGTAGAATACTTGAAAAAGTACAATGTTCCTGTACTTAAAGGAGTTGAAGATGCATCCCAATCTCCGGACGAATTTAATGAAAGTGAACGTGGGCTTGGGCTTATCATGGTGCCGTCTTCAGTTATCCAGCCTGAGATCGATGGGTGTATAGATTATATCTGGGTGGGAGGTTATGTTCAGGACCCAGAAACGCAGCAATATTATTATGCACCACACAGCGATCAGGTTGACTGGCTGTGCAACCGTGCCATTTCCTGGGCAGAGCTTGGAAGAACCAATAATGCTGACAAGAAGCTCAGTATCATATATTGGAACCATGAAGGAGGCAAGAACGATATCGGGGCAAGCTACCTTGACATCGGGTCAAGTTTCACTCTATTGCTTGAACAGATGCGTGCAGAAGGCTACAATGTAGGAAATGAGACCATTCCAAATGGCAGCCAGTTCATGGACTTGTTCATCACAAGCAGAAACGTTGGCGCATGGGCACCGGGAGAACTTGAAAAGGTAGTTGATTCCGGCATGGTAACTCTCTTGCCTGTAGATGAGTATCTTGATTGGTATAACACACTGCCTGAAAGTGTACGCAAGGGCGTTGAAGATACATGGGGTAAAGCACCCGGCGATATCATGGTATACAACAACAACTTCGTAATACCGACAGTGAAGTTTGGAAATGTCAATTTCATTCCACAGCCATCTAAAGCCGGACTTTCTGATGACACTCTCATATACCACAACACTTCAATTCCACCTACCCACCAGTACCTTGCTACATATTTCTGGATAAACAAGGTGTATGATTCAGATGCAATAATCCACTTCGGTACGCACGGTTCCCAAGAATGGTTGTCAGGAAAGGAACTTGGTCTTTCAAGGTATGACTATCCTGCTTTGATGGTAGACGACACTCCTGTGATCTATCCATATATCATGGATAACGTGGGAGAAGGTACTCAGGCCAAACGTCGTGGTAATGCAGTGATAATAGACCA
>MVQW01000094.1 GCA_002067265.1 Methanomethylovorans sp. PtaU1.Bin073
GCAAACCATGATATCCACATACAGTTCATAGGGACCTATGAAGGTGTGGAAGGAGACAGTGCGTCCATATCCATAGCTACTGCTGTGATCTCCGCCTTGGAGAACATACCTGTAGACCAGTCTGTGGCAATGACGGGTTCTCTCTCTGTCAGGGGAGATGTATTGCCCATTGGTGGTGCCACCTACAAAATAGAGGCTGCAGCCTTAGCAGGCATCAAGAAAGTAATAATCCCCAAATCCAATGAGGATGACGTGCTTATAGAAGAAGCCTATAAGGGTAAGATCGAGATAGTGCCAGTAACGAACATTATAGAAGTTATGGAGCACAGCCTTGTGGGAGTCGATAAAAAGAGAATAATGGAGAAGCTTACGAAACTGACAAACCTTAAGCTCAATCTAGATATTCCTGAAGTGGTTCCCACATGAGGATATTGGTTTTAATATGACCCACATGAAAAATGTTGACTTTTACGACGTAAGAGTGGTGGATGCCACTACTACGTCTATAATTATTGACAATGGAAATGTTGAAGAGATTTCTGTGAACTATACACGGGGTGGGGGTATCCGTGCTCTGTGCGGTGGTTCTTGGGGCTTTACTTCAGCTGATGGTTACTTCGATGAAAGAAAAGCACTAAATGCTGCTTCTGAACTTGCTATCAGCATGAATTCCCGGAATCCTAAGGAAAAAGTGGAGCTTAAACCAGTAGGGACACCAAAACTGAATAACATTCCCCGTATAAAGATAGACCCCAGGGATATAGCAATTGAAGAAAAGGTTGAACTGCTCAAGGAAATGAGCAAACGGGCCAGGCTTGAAGGGATCAGCAGCACAAGTGCTGTTTATTCTGAATCAGAAGTAAAAGTATGTTATACTAACATTGATGGACTGGATTGTGAGTATGAACTTATTAGGTCAGGCTTTGCCGTTAGTGCAGTAGCTTCAGAGAACGGTGTTTACCAGGCGGGAAGAGAAAGCAAGTTTGGTGTCAAGGGATATGAGATATTCGATGAGAACAATGCTCTTGATCTTGCAACAACTGCTGCAAACTCGGCTCTCGAACTAATACGTGCCAAGCCAGCTAAAGGCGGTAATATTCCGGTGATACTTGACCAGGAGTTGGCAGGTGTCTTCGTACATGAAGCTGTAGGTCATGCTTCAGAAGCCGATCTGGTGCTTGAAGGCAGTTCTATCCTTGAGAATATGGTGGGAAAACAAATAGCTTCGCCACTTATTACTATAATGGATGACCCCACTCTCCACGAATATGGTTACTTCCCATTTGATGATGAAGGGGCACAGGCCCAGAGGACCACAATAATAAAAGATGGTGTATTAAATTCATTCCTGCATTCCAGAGAGACGTCTGCAAAGCTTGGAGGAGAACCCGGGCACAGCAGATGCCAGGGTTATTCCATGCCTATCGTACGCATGAGTAATACCTATATTGATAATGGCAAGTCTACCTTTGAAGAAATGCTCGAGGAAATAGGCGACGGTATGTATCTTATTGGTTCAAGAGGGGGACAAGTCAATACAGGTGAAGGCATATTCCAGTTCAATGCCGAAAAAGCATATCTCATTGAGAAAGGAGAGATAACTACACTCATGAGAGATGTGTCTCTTTCTGGAAAAACACTTGAGATCCTCAACAATGTCACACATGTGGGTAATGATCTCAAAATGACCTCTGGTAGATGTGGAAAAGGTGGGCAACTGGTACCTGTAAGCGATGGTTCACCACATCTTTGTATTTCAAAGGCTGTTGTCGGAGGTGCCTGAATGTATGATCTTGCAAGGAGAGCCCTTAATGCTGCCTTAAGGGCCGGTGCTGATGAAGCTGAAGTTTATCTGGTAAAAAGTGAAGTGACCAGTATAGATATCCGCAAAGGTGTTATCGAAGGCTCCAAAGAGAATATCAATCAAGGCATGGGAATTCGTGCAGTTGTTAATGGTGCTGTTGGATTTGCAAGCACTAATATAGATACACGAATGGAAGATACCGCCAGGACTGCAGTCTCTTCGGCCAAGATACGAGGTACCGATCCGGAATGGAAATCCTTCCCCACCGATGGTAAATATCCTGAAATAAAGGGTACATTTGATCCCCAGATCAAAGATATGGAACTTGATGAATGCATAGAGCTTTCTTCAAATATGCTGGAGGGTGCATCATCATTACCTGAAGTACTTGTGACTGCAGGATCATTTTCCCGTGTAGCAAGCAGACGTTTAATACTCAATAGTAACGGTATTGAGGTAGAGGATAGGGGAACTGCAATAAGTGGGTTCGTAGACGTTATTACTGGTCAGGATGAACCAACTACTGCTTATGATTATGATATGTCCAGAAAAATGGACATTGATTTTTTTAATTTAGGAAAATCCGCAGCTGAACTTGCATCGAAGTCCAGGCAAGGCATTTCGATTGAACCTCATCGTACCGAAGTGATTCTGCATCCTTTTGCAGTTGCTGACCTTCTTACCGGAATTTTATCCTCTGCCATCGATGCGGATAATGTCCAAAAAGGAAGATCCAGCCTTATTGGCCGTAAAGGAGAAATGATCGCCACCGAGAAGCTCTCTATTATCGATGATGGATTGCTTGAAGCAGGTCTTGAGACAGCAATGGCAGATGACGAAGGTTTTCCCTCACAGACAACTCCTGTTATAGAGAAAGGTATTTTCAAGTCTTACCTTTACGACAATTATACAGCAGGTAAAGAAGGTAGACGTAGTACAGGGAATGCTTCCAGACACTCCTATTCTGCACCTCCTTCTGTGGGTATTCGTAATTTTATCATTAAATACGATCAGAGCGACTTAATAGAAGAAACAGATAAAGGCATCTATATTAACACTGTAATAGGTGCGCATACGGCTAACTATATTTCCGGGGACTTTTCTGTAGAAGCAAGAAATGCTTTTATCATTGAGAAAGGAGAGTTCGTTAAACCAATTAAGTCACTTATGTTATCAGGAAATGTTTTTGATATTCTTAAGAGCATTAATGGTGCAGGCAAAGATGTAAGGCAAGTGGGTGGAACAGTCACACCTTCACTTAGAATAGCCGATATGAGTGTAGTCGGCTAATCTTTATTTTTAAGTT
>MVQW01000095.1 GCA_002067265.1 Methanomethylovorans sp. PtaU1.Bin073
GGGTCATAGAAAGCATTTTTTCCATCCTTTGAGAGGGAAAGGTTGACGTGCATACCGGAACCATTGACAGTAGCTATGGGTTTTGGCATGAATGTTGCATGTAGTCCATTAAGCTTGGCTATCGTCCTGGCGACATACTTGAATGTGACCACATTATCAGCCATTGTCAAAGCATCTCCGTATTTGAAGTCGATCTCATGCTGACCAAAGGCCACTTCATGGTGAGAAGCTTCAATATCAAAGTTTAGGTCCATAAGTGCAAGTACTATTTCCCGCCTTATGTCCTCAGCAATGTCTGTAGGTGCAAATTCAAAGTAGCTTCCATAATCGTGTGGTGTGGTTGTAGCATTACCATTTTCTCTTTCAAACAGGAAAAACTCCATCTCAGGCCCTACATTCAATGTAAAACCCATTTCTGCAGCTTTTTCCGTAACCTTTCTCAGCACATAGCGTGGGTCACCTTTGAAAGGTTCACCATTTGTCTGGTGCACATCACAGATTATACGTGCCACCTGTCCTTTTCCATTATTCCATGGCAGTAGTGCAAATGTAGTTACGTCGGGTTTAAGCAGCATGTCGGATTCGTATATCCTTACAAATCCTTCTATCGATGAACCGTCAAAGCTGATACCAGTGGTAAGTGCTTTATCTATCTGTTTTACAGGTATTTCCACATCTTTGACCACACCTTGGATATCTGTGAACTGCAGGCGTATGAATTTCACATTGTGTTTTTCAATGGCTTCTTTGACATCTTTTTCGTTCCTAACTATCATTGGATCTCCTGTCCAGCAGCATATGCTGCGCTTACTTACGACATATTAACATGTGAACAGAGATATAATTATTCTTTCAATATATTTACTTACTGCATAAGATAAGTAGTAAAGAACCCCTCCACTAATCTATCGTGAGCCTTCCTGGCAAAATAATGATTAAGACTATTTTATTAAGAACTTGTTTAGTCTCATGAATTTGGCTTAAAGGTGCTTCAAAATAATTATGAATGTATGCGTGTCCCTTTTTCCACTCCTATTATAGGGATTTGATAAATCTCCGTTTTTTCATAATTTGCATACATATAGCAGGGATGCCCAGTTGAGGGCATCTCATGCAAAATATATTCTGTTTTATCTGTTTCGATCCTCTTGGATATCAGGCTTCAGAAGATTCATTTTCAGGAGCAATTCCTGCCTTTTCCATTAGCCTGGGCTCCATTCTTCTCTCATTAGTTGGTCTGATTCCAAGTTCTTCCATAGCAGAGTGCATCTGTTCCACTGCTTCCTTGAGGCCTTCCTCATCTTCTGCATTGGTGATGAGCGTCTTTACTTTCTCAAGTTGTGTGAGTGCAGTGGTCAACATCTCTTCTGTGGCATTTTCATTATCCAGTTCGTCTATATTCTCGATATCTTCCTCTATTTTTGATATGGTGTTGTTCACTTGCTCTAACATCCTTTCCTGCTGTGTCTCGAAAGTTTCATCCTCTGGAAAATTTTCTGGCTTGTCCATCATGGCAGGCCCCATTCCAAGTGTTTCCATTGCTGAATGGACAAGTTCCCTTGCTTCCTTCAGATCCTCTTCATCTTGTGCATTCTCGATTATTGTTTTTGCTTCTTCCAGTTGAACTGTTGCGTTCTCCAGCATTTCTGCTGTGATATTCTCATCATCGATTTCTCCGGAGTTTATTAATGAGATGAATGATATCGTATCATTAATTTTTCCGAGCATTTTTTCCTGCTTTGTCTCAAATGATTCTTCTTCTGGAGCTTCTCTATCCATCATTCTTACAGGTACTAATCCAAGTGTCTCCATTGCCGAGTGCATTAGTTCTGTTGCTTCCCTTAGATCATCTACATCTTCTGCATTCTCAACTATTGTTTTTGCCTCTCCCAGTTGAGTTGTCGCATTATCCAGCATTTCTGCTGTAATATTCTCATCTTTGATCTCCCCAGCTTCTATCTTTGAGATCGTATCATTGATCTGCTCCAGCATTCTTTCCTGCTGTGTCTCAAAGGATTCTTCCTCCCGGAACATTCCATGTCTGTTTTCCGGTTCTATTCCAAGTGTCTCCATTGCTGAGTGCATTAGTTCTGTTGCTTCCCTCAGATCTTCTACTTCTTTTGCATTCTCAACTATTGTTTTTGCTTCTTCCAATTGAGTTGTTGCATTATCCAGCATTTCCACTGTTACATTTTCATCTTCGATCTCTCCTGCTTCTATCTTTGAGATCGTATCATTAATTTGTTCCAGCATTCTTTCCTGCTGTACTTCAAAAGTTTCATTGTCCAGAGAGAATCCTGCTGGACCTCTGTTATTTATCTTCTTTCCATGCACAATTTCCTGCATGCTCTGTTGCTGGCTGTCATTCTGTGCAGCTAATGTGGCTGGTATCATGCATACGACCATCATAGCCACTGAAAGGACAGCTATAGGTTTTATTATTTTTTTTTGCGTGTTATTTTCCTCCCAATTCTTTGTGTCCAACCGCTAATCTGTTGGAATAATTGCTGGATTCTCTATGAATCATATAAATATACTTAACAATCAAAGAGATAATAAGCCTTTATTCTTCTAAAAAAAGATTCATTCGAGTTTTTATTACTCTAAGTCCCTTTATAATCCTTTTTCATGCTTTCTTCTAAGATTCGGAAAATACGCAATCAACTAGTCATCAATACATTAGATTGCATTTACTTAAAAATTGGATCAATTTGATGCTTTTTAGGAAATAATATGCATATTTCTGAGCTTAATAGTTTTAATCAGTATTTTATATCCTGTAATCATCAATCTATCTGCCTCAATCATATATTTCCTTAAATGAATGTTCTATAAAGCTTCATATCTTCAAAAAAAGTATAAATAATAGTATGTCTGTTTTCTATTATAACGGCTACATACAAGTCTCTCAAGCATATTTATATTGTTCAATGCCTTTATTGACTGGCGTACTGGCGCCAGTTAAGAGGTTCCGAATGGGACAGACACGACCAGGCTAAAATATAGGTATATGAATCACATGAATCACAAGGCTATAGTGCTTATATTTACAATTGTCTTAGCTACAATTGCAGGTGGATGTGCAGATAAGTCTCCTTCTGAGGGCAACGGGCCTGGCTATCAATATAGTGTTTATAGTCTTGTTCCTACATATCTGGGTATTCTTCCATCTCCTGACAGTATTGGGCCGGAACATCCTGGTGTTCATCCTGTGATAAGGGATGAAAACGAGGAGTTCAACAATATTCTCTCTGAAGCTGATATTATATCAGAAGATTTGGAATCTAAAATAACGAGCTTTGAGGAAGAGGGCAAAGATGTTCAAAGACTTAAGTCTCTTTTGGAAGAGTACAAAGCTTTGATTTCCAGTGCTAGAACCTATCGTGAACTTGCAGATAAGGGGCATGACAATTGCTCTGATCCGGATTGTCAGGCACTGGAAAAGGAATTATATTTAGAACTCTCACGAGAAAGCCTGAAAAAATCGAATTCCGTCTTATCCGAGATTTTCAACGAAGTCAAAAAGATGCTCCCTGGGCATATTGAATTAGGCGAAGGCTGTAATCTTTCTGCAATTGGCAAAGGCAGGGTTCTCCTAGCAGGTAATTTAAACGCTAATCTTTCCGTAAAAGATGGTATTCTGTATATAGTAGGTTTCCCAGAGGGCCCGGAATCCCCTATCAATATCGTAGGGAAATATGACTATGAAGAGTCACAAAAAGGTGAGGATCGTTTATCCTATTATAAGTTAGTTGATGCTGATGTGGAAATTTCCGCACAAAGATCGGCATTCATTATAGAAGCAAATGAAATTTCCCTCAATGTAAATGGAACTTGTACAGTTGATCTCTTTGGTAACGGTACCTACAGTATAACATGTCAGGATGGCAATTCGAGTGAAATGCAATGGCAACTACCTACAGTAAGAAGAACTATTAATAGCCCCTATATCTATATTGGTGTTCAATGAAGGCATTTTCCCGTAGAATTATATTCACTATCTTGCTCGTCCTTCCACTTTTAATGACAGCAAGTGCAGGTGCAACTATTCATGGAGTAGTATACGAATGGAATACATTCCAACCACTGGAAAATGTAATTGTGGAAGTTAACTCCACCCCTGTACAGTCTATGGTGTGTACATATGGAACTTATTCCTTTGAGCTACCTCAGGGAAATTATAAGATAACAGCAAGTTATTTTGAAGACAGTACTCTTTCTTATTATGCAGAGGATTTAATAAATATTACTGATGACGGTAACTATGTGCTTGATCTTCTCTTATTCCCAGAGTATTATCAAAGTACAACTTCTACTAATGGTTCTGGTAATGTTTCTTCTTTAGGTCAGTCTACTATTTCTCAGAATGTGACTGCAAGTAAAACCAGTTCTATTTCAACAGATACTCTTCTTATAACAATTTCCATACTTCTTGTTGCATTTATTTTATTGAAACATTCAACAGGTCAGAAAACCACTCCTATTGAAAAACATCATGTTGTAAAACACGATAAAGTCGAAGAAAAAGTCATTTTGACTCCTAAGCCAGTCCAGCTCCCCGAATCTGTGGAAAAATTGGAAGTAGGATCCGAGGAATCTGAAATAGATTCAGAGGAGTCATCTGATGATTCAACTGAATTGGTCATTACTGAGCCAGAACAGACCGAAACAATTACTGTGGATGATATCCCTAAAGGGCCAATACCAGCTGATCTTCAGGAAATACTGGACATTATTCGTTCTCAGGGAGGAAGAATGACCCAAAAGGATCTAAGGAGCAAGCTCAAATACTCTGAGGGCAAGGTGAGCCTCATGCTCTTTGATCTCGAAAAGAGAGGCATGATCCAGAAGTTCAAAAGGGGTAGAGGAAACGTTATTCTACTTGTGGAACAAGATCAGCAGTCTTGAGATATAATCTTCTTTTTTGTGTTTTTTCCCTAGAATAATCCTTTATAGCGATTCTATGCGAGATTCTGTTTTCATTTAAAGGTTATTTTTGCCTATAATAGTCTATAAAAGTTTGAATTCAAAAACTAATTTGAATTTTCTCTTTAAGCTCTAAGTATGTTTTTATTATAAAATACTAAAAGGGGTTTTGCTGCCAGGAACATGCTGGCAAGCGTACCACCCAACACAGCCATCCCCATATCCTATGTGTGATTACCACACAAAGGAGGTGTAAAGGAGGCATCTCACTCTCCTGTGGATGCCTCCATTACGAAGGATCAGGTAAAAGGGACTATAAACACGTGTCTAGTAAATATATATTAATATTAAGCATCCAATACTTTGTAGACATGATATATTATTGGAGAGATAAAGTGAGTAAAAAGTACGGATTCAAAAATTATGATATCCTTGATAAAAGGCAGTTAAATCTGCTAACATGGAATATGGTGAAAAGCCTGTCCAATAATGCACAGGTTTCAGCTTCACCCCTTTCATATCACAAGGACTCAAAATAAGGAGAATACCTTATGTCTGATAATTTTGCTGAAGGTTCGAATAATGATACTAACCCATCTACCCTCCTTAAACTGGAGGACGTCTGGAAGATCTACCAGATGGGTGAGACAGAATTTGCGGCTTTAAAGGGTATTGATCTTACTATATCCAAAGGCGAGTTCGTGATCATACTGGGTCCAAGCGGTAGCGGAAAAAGTACTTTGATGAACCTACTGGGCTGCCTTGACATACCAAGCAAAGGCACTGTTTTTCTCAATGGGAAAGACATCTCACACCTTGGTGAGTCTGAACTGGCAACCATAAGAGGGCAAATGATAGGTTTCATTTTCCAGCAGTTTAACCTAATCCCTACTCTGAACACTCTTGAAAATGTAATGCTTCCTCTTGAGTTTCAGGACTACGATCCTTCTTTTGCTAAAAAGAAAGCTGCAGAACTGTTAGAATTAGTGGGTTTATCCCAAAAAGCTCGTAATCTGCCATCCCAGCTATCCGGTGGTCAAAGGCAAAGAGTTGCTATTGCCAGGTCTTTAGCTGTTGATCCAGATATAATACTGGCAGATGAACCCACAGGTAACCTTGACAGCAAAACAGGAACATATATTCTTGATTTTCTGTATGACTTACACAAGAAAGAAGGAAAAACAATTATCATTGTAACACACGATGTCACTCTAGTCAGATATGCTGAAAGAGTTGTTAACATCAGGGATGGACTAATCGAATCAATAGAAGAAAAAAACAATTAAGGTGACTAGAATGAAAAGATTGTTGATATTCATACTTTTAATGCTATTCCCCATCGCAACTGCTTCTGCAGCAGGCACTTATGTGGATGCCACCGGGCTTAGCGTTGACATTATAAGCCAGACTCCAAACCCTGCAAGACCGGGTGAAACAGTTGAACTTACTCTTAGTGTACAGAACTTTGGAAATGAGAATCTTAAAAACATTGTATTAACCGCACAACCTGAATATCCATTTTCGCAGGTAAGTGGTGAATCACTGACTAAAACAATATCCTATCTCAATGCCAGACAGGATGATGATGATGCAGCAACTGTAAAATTGAAGCTGAAAGTAGACAGTGATGTTCCAGCAGGCACATATGAGCTGGATGTAGTAACTACAGATTCAAGTGGTGCTACTAAAACAACCACATTGGATATTGAAGTAAGAGGAAAGGAATACGCTCAGATCGTGACCATAAGCAAGTCCAGCATAGATTTCGCAACTGAGGAACAGCTTGATTTCGTGGTTACAAATACAGGAAGTTCTCCATTGAAGAACATGAAAATATCCTGGGAAGATTCCACTGGTACGATCTTACCTGTGTACTCAGATAATACCAAGTACATCAGTTATCTCGCTGCCAATCAATCTGTGACTGTCAGTTATATAGTAATGGCTGATGTGAATGCAGATCCAGGTCTTTACCAGCTGGATGTTACTCTCGAGGTTGAGGACTACAACTCTAATGTCAGCACAATTTCAACAAAAGCAGGTCTGTTTGTAGGTGGCGGAACTGATTTCGATGTTGCCTTCTCCGACAATTCGGACGGAGAAGTATCATTCTCGATAGCTAACATCGGTAACAACGAAGCATACTCAGTAAAAGTTTCCATTCCTGAACAGGATGGTTACACTGTATCAGGCAGTTCATCTACAATTGTAGGCAATCTGGAAAAAGGAGACTATACAATTGCCTCTTTCACAGTATCTCAGCAGGGAGCAGGTGGCATGCCAAGTGGCGCTCCAGGTGGGAATGCCGAAGCTTCAGCAGCCTCTACAAATTCAACTGCCACTGAAGATCTCAAAGTATTGATCGAGTATACTGATTCTGCAGGCCAAAGAAACACGGTAGAAAAATCTGTAGAACTATCACAATCCAGTAATACGGCAACTGCAACAGCAGGTCAGGGTGGAATGCCAGGTCAAAGCTCATCCAGTTCTAACTATACATATATCGCTCTGGTAGCAGTAGTTCTTGCATCAGGATATGTTGTGTATCACAGGAAAAAGCATGGGGAGAACCCAGCTATAGTTAATAAAGTGGTCTCACTCATACACCGCGGTAAAAAGAAAGAAGGTAATTAACAATGAGAAACAGCAACTATCTCAAAATGGCTCTTTCCATCCTGCTGCATAGCAAGATACGCAGCTGGCTCACCATTATCGGTATAGTCATAGGTGTAGGTGCTGTTGTAGGTATCATGTCTTTGAGCGAGAATATGCAAAAGGACATGGAAGAAAGGCTCTCTGAAATGGACCTTACTGCCATTACTATTTCCCCCGGCTCTTCAAGAGCTATGATGGCAATGGGACCAGGTGGTGGTGGAGGTGGTGGAAGTTCATCCTCTTCAGAGGACACCAACCTCACTAAAAAAGATATCATGGCTCTGAAGTCCGTAGATGGTATACAATACATGTATGGTCAGATCTCAGGTAAAGAAGATGTATACTTCCTGGGGGAAGAAGCAGAGCTTAGCATCACAGGTGTAGATCCTCAGGTATGGCAGTATGCTACTACACAGACTGTAGAATCAGGCAGATTGCTGGAGCCTTCGGATAACTATGTTGCTGTCATAGGAAGTGGAGTTGCAGAAGATGTATTTGACAATGAAGTGGGACTTAACCAGGTACTGACCATAGGTGGTAAGTCTGTCCGTGTGGTAGGCATACT
>MVQW01000096.1 GCA_002067265.1 Methanomethylovorans sp. PtaU1.Bin073
TCATACTTTTGCAGAAATGCATCGATATCTATGTTCCAGTCGTGTTGGTGCCCTGTTTCACTTTCATCATATTCATCAGTGTCATATTCCTCATCATAAAGCTGTTCTTTGATCTCTTGCTTATCTTCAGCAAGAGTCCGGATCATTGAAAAAGGAACACCCAATGACATGGCCAGATTCATACTAGGGTCAGTATCTATTACAAGGACACGAAAACCTTGCATTGCAAGAAGACGGGATAAAGTGGCGACAATGGTTGTCTTGCCAGCGCCCCCTTTACCAGTAGCTATGATCTTTCTCATTTCTGCAGCTCTCCATTTCTAAGTTACAAGTTCATAATCGGTAATATGGTCAAAGATAGTTTCATAATACTTATCCTCTACGCCTTTTGAGAAATCCTTGTATTACAGCAACACATCACACGTTTAAGAAATTGATTAATACTTTGATAGGATGTACTTATTAATAAGTATTAAATGAATTGATAATCCAACGATTATAGGAGAGAACTTTCATATGAGAATAGGAGTATGCGGTATCGCCTGCGAGAAGTGCCCTCAGATGACAAAAGGACAATGTCCCAATGGAGAGACAGGGTGTATTCCCAGAAAAAATGAATTCTGTAAAATTGCAAGCTGTGCTTTTGAAAAAGGTACCAGATTGTGTTTTGAATGTGATGAGTTTCCATGCGAGTTAACAAGATCAGGACCTATCAGTTATGGATACTGTGAATATATTTCTGGAAAAGGATTCTGAGAATAGACAGAAAATTTGATTAAATCAAAGTTTTCCGATATCCTTTAAAAAATCCAGCCATTTACGTATCTCTTCGGTCCGCTGGGTCGAAAATATCTCATGAAATTGTTTTTCATGATCTTTAGAGATTCCATCTTCTATTTCTCTGAGATCCATTATTGCACGCAACAACCCTGCAGTTTCATTAAACAGTTTTTTTGCCTCTTCACGAGTCATTTCCTTAGTTTGAAGCGCAAGTTCATCCACCCTCTCTTTCTCTTTAAGCACGGCAATGTATCTTTCAATCTGGTTTTTTTCATCATCAGATATTGTTTCTTTATTAATAAGGTCCCATACCAGATCATGTAGTTTGCATTTTTTGCCATTTACCTCAACAAAAGAGGGTATCCTCTCCCCCACCCAAAATAAGCGAGCGTGCAATTCTGCAAGAAGCTGATTTCTTTCTCTTTCTGTGATCAGCAGATTACTGTCCCCTTTGCCCGTACTGAGATCCATGATCATTCCCTGATATATAAGATGAATTAATGGGATATTACCTTAAGCAGTGAAATGTCTAAAAAGGAGTAAATAAAAAATTGTACTCTTGAGATAAATGCCGATGCCAGACCTAATCCTAAATATCTCAAGATCTTACAAAAACTCTTCAATATACCCAATATCGTTGTCTGATGATTCCTCCATAGCATTAATGAAGGTTTCTTCATCGACATTACATCCACTTTCGCTTAGACTTTTCCAGCCATCCTGCATTGCCTCAGGACCTATGTCTTCGTAGACTGTATAAATTGTAGTAAATGCTTTACTGTAACCGAACTGGATGAATTCCCCATTCTCTTCATTGAAATTATCGTCAATATCCCATTCTGAAAGATTGAGATCGTATTTTCGTTCCAGTTTTTGGTATGTTTGTAAAGTTTTGTCTTTCCTTTTTTCGGCAATATCTGGTTTTGTCTTTTCCAATACAAGATATGTGTACAAATCAGCGTGACCCTCATCCATCCATATGTGCGAGTAATGACACTCCCGCGTCCAATAATGGGAAAGTTCGTGTATCAGTATGGCATCGCTGGAAGTATGAAGGAGATATATGCCTTTGCTTCCCTGGTTAAAGCCACCATAACCCTGAGTATCTTCTACACTAGCCTGTGTGATAGTAATATTGTACCTAGGCATATATGGAAATCCAGTGACATTTTCAAGCAAGATGAGACTTTGTATAGTCGTATTAAGAGTATGCATACCCCATGCATCTTCTCCTTCCCAATACCTAACGGTTATTCCTACTTTTCTTTCACTGAGCTGTACAGTGCCCTTTATCTCCTGCATATCCGTATGATTCACACAAGTTACTTGGCATGGACTTTTCCATGTAACACCTTTTGGAAAAACAAATTCAACGAACTCACCTTGCTCAAGAATATGATAATCTTTTCTTTCAATATCTGTTTCATAGTATTGAGGAGTTCTTAATATGACCTGTGTCCTGTTGCCGGATTCAATTATGTCAAATACTGCGGTATTGCTGTTGCGAGGAAGGTCGTATTCTATGGAAAACACATCAGATTGACCATACCACACTCTTTTGCCAAGATTAAAAGTGTAATACCCATCAGGGGTCAGAGTCCATGTAAGAGTTTCACCACTTTGTTGATCATATGCACAGATATTTTTGGCGTTTAAAGGTAAGAAGTAATTGAAGTCTGAATAGTAACCTCTCCAGAAACGGGTGTTTTCATCGCCGTTTTCAAATGTGATCTGCCTTAGCACATGGATATTAGTTCCATCAGGTGAAACCTCATATGTAACATTGATATCAGTATTCGTCTGGTCCCAGCCACAGGAAACTGGATAGACATATACTATGGACAATACTATCAAAAATAGAAAGATAGACCTAACTAACCGTTTTTCGTGGAAGTGCATATTATCCCGTTTTTATTATATTATTTACTTGCACAAACATGTAAGTATTATGGCATAAAAAACGAAACTTTGTACATACTTTGAAACGCTATGTACATAGTTGGAAAACTAAAACAAGGAAGATATTATATCATAAGTACTTCTACTGCACATTATTTTCCTGATCACATCAATCGAGAATTATAGCAAATAATATAAGTCTGAAAACCTATGAGGAATGCACATTTAGGAGATAGATACATGAAATACTGGCAGCCAAAATATGAGACCATGGGTCATGAAGAACTCAAGGAATTACAGCTCACTAGATTAAAAAAGACAGTGGCTGCAGCTTATAACAATGTTCCTTTTTATGCACGCAAATTCAAAGAAGCTGGCATAACTCCAAATGATATTAAAACCTTGGATGATGTGAGACGTCTGCCTTTTACCCGTAAGACTGACTTACGGGACAACTACCCATTTGGCCTTTTTGCAGTTCCTAAAAGCGAGATCGTGCGTATCCATGCTTCATCCGGTACAAGCGGGAAACCAACTGTTGTAGGATACACCAAAAACGATCTGGAAAACTGGTCTGATCTCATGGCACGCAATCTGACCATGGTGGGCCTTGGCAAGAATGACGTATTTCAGAATGCAGTAAACTATGGTCTTTTCACCGGGGGACTTGGATACCACTATGGAATAGAGAAGATCGGCGCTATGACAGTTCCCAGTGGTACGGGCAGCACTGCACGCCAGCTTGAAATGATGATGGATTTCGGAGTAACTGCTCTTCATTGCACTCCATCTTATGCCCTTTACCTTGCCGAGACTGCCAGAGAGATGGACATAGTTGATAAATTATCTCTACGCGTAGGATGTTTCGGTGCGGAGCCCTGGTCATCGAACACAAGAAAACAACTTGAGAACATACTTAATATCAAAGCATATGATTCCTATGGTCTTTCCGAGCTAATGGGTCCGGGTGTGGCATTTGAGTGTGAAGAGCAAGATGGATTGCATTTATGGAGTGATCATTTCTTTGTAGAAGTACTTGACCAGGATGGAGAACAGGTAGCTGAAGGAGAAAAAGGCGAGCTGGTGCTGACATCACTTACTAAGGAAGCACTCCCGATTATCAGATACAGGACAGGTGACATCACAAGGTTACTGGAAAGCGAATGTTCCTGTGGGCGTACTACCGTACGTATTTCAAGATTATTGGGTAGAGCTGACGATATGCTCATAGTAAGGGGAATCAATGTATTCCCTTCACAAATAGAAGATGTTATAGTGAATATCCCGGAGATCACCGAACATTTCCAGGTTATCCTTGACAGGAACAAAAAGATGCTGGATGAGATCACAGTGAAAGTGGAAATAACGGAAGATGCCTTCACAGGCGAGTTGCGGGATTTGGCTGAATTGCAAAAACACGTGGAAAATGAGCTTCAAAGCGTTCTTAACATACGTACTAATGTAGAACTGGCAGAGAAAGGCTCTATACCCCGTTCAGAAGGCAAGTCAAAGAAGGTCATCGACAGACGCAATGCTCTTTGATGTATTTGCTTTAGACCATGCTTTATACCAATGTAAATGACAGGTAAGGAATCTTATGGCACATGTAATGGAAATTCTGGGAATGACGCGGGTAGTAGTGGAAGATGGTAAAGTCAAAGAAGTAGGCGAACCTCAGCTGGAATGGTGCCCCCTATTCGAAAAAGCCAGAGGTATAAAACAAATTACCTCTGAAGAAGTCAGGAAGAATATGGAATTCCGCATAAGGGATTTTGGCTTATTTACTCCGCATAGGAAACTCGAGATGGATGTTTTTGTAGGTTTTGGTGCTTCAGAAGTAATGATGACGGGTCTTAACAGAGGAATGCTCGATGTCACAGTCACAGTATGTGATGGTGCCGGCACTGTCATAACAGCAAATCCAAAACTGGTGCAGGGGATGGGTGCCAGGATCTCAGGACTTGTTGAAACTGATCCGATTCCTGAGATAATAAAAGGTATTGAACTAAGAGATGGTACCGTGCTTGACCCTCTGAATGCAACAATTGATCCTGTTGCAGGCGTGGAAAAAGCAGCACAAATGGGTTACAAGAAAATAGCTGTTTCTGTTGTTGATGCTTTGACGGCTTCAAAGCTAAGAGAGCTTGAAAAAGTACAGGATCTGGATCTGTGTATAATAGCCGCCCACACCACAGGCCTGACCAAAGAAAATGCTACAGAACTTATCAAAAACATTGATATTGCTACAGCCTGTGCATCCAAAAACCTGCGGGATGTTATTAAACCAATTGCACAGGTGGGTACGGCTGTACCATTATTCGCGGTGACACAAAAGGGTAAAGAGTTATTACTTGAACGCGCCAAAGAAGTGGATAGCCCCATATTGATTAATACAATGCCACTTCCTGTGCTTCCGGAAAAAAAGCAGCCCCGCGAATTGAAATGAATTAATGAAAAATAGAAAGAATTCATGAAAAGATCCCTCTAAAAATAGCTAGTGATCTACATTTCATTTTACGACTTTACCTATGCCAATAGTTCTTCTATTTTTTCACTTTTTCTGTATGCTGTACCCTGGAAGGTTGCTATTATCTCATTCTCTTCATCTGTTATGGTAACTATGTAAGTTGCCAATTTATATCCTATGGATACCTCTTTTGCTTCCGCGGTCAAATAACCTTTCTTTGCCGCTTTCAGATAAGCTATGGAGCAATTTATTGCTACTGCTATTCTTCCATGGGCATTAGCAGCACTCCCGAAAACCAGATCCGCAAGAGTGAAGATTGCACCACCATGAACAGAACCAAAACCATTAAGGTGTTCCTCAGAAATTAGCATACGAGCTTTTGCATAGCCCGGACTGGCATCGAGTAATTCGATATTACAATAAGTTGAAAAACGATCTTTTGCCAGTAATTCGAGAAGTGATGAATTTGTTTCTTTCATATTTCTTTGCTCCTTGCGCATTAAGTAATTCTAGATACTAAGTATTATCTAAAAATCTACCGATATCAATTATCACTTATTTTAGGAACGCAATTTTAGGATCATTATTCAGCAATATGTTAAATGTACACTTTTAATCATTATAAATAATAGCCATTATTAATCATGGTAATTTAGGAATGTTTATATAGGATACCAGAAGATACTTTAATGATTGACCATGATAGAAGTACACGGACACGAAACAGAATTGGCACAAAAACCCATGATAGAAATACGTGGGCACGAAAAGGAAATAATAGATGGTGCCATAGTACTGATAACAATGACCATAGCATTGTTCATGTATTATTCATATTTATCATACCATGGAGTGTTTTGACGTAGAAGGGAAAACACTGATTATAAGATTGATTGAATAGTAATCCTTCCCTCCTTTCTTTTATTCTGTTACCTTTTATTCTTTTATTTTCAGTTGTAGAATTGTATTGGATGACAATTTATAATATATTGCTATATATCTCATGTATTCTATATTATTCACTTGAATATAGATAAGTATTTATAATGGATTATGTGTACCTCTAATCAGGTGGTATGATGAGCGAGCGCACTAAATCTTCCCTTAGAAGTATTCTATGGGAAATTCGTGTCATTATTCTTTTCTATATAATAGGTGACTGGCTGAGCACAGCATATGCTTTGCCTAACGGCCATGAAGGGAATGTACTTCTTAGTCCACTGATTGCTTTTAGTGGAATTTATGGATTGCTGGTGCTTAAATTGTTGTTCTTGGCCCTAGTTGTATTTAATATATACATACTTAACAATTGCAGACATGAAATAGCACCTTACCTGAAAGAAGGATTAAAGTCTTCAGTGGCAGCACTTGGCATACTCCTTACCATAAATAATATACTTGTAGGACTTTATGACTGGAGTTTTCTGGGATCCGTGGTAGCCGCATTGAGTTCATGAGGTATTGACTATCCCTATATACATTTAGCCCCTCATTCTTCCTATGATAAAAATCAAAGGTATTGCCAGAGATACTCTGAAATTTATTCTGGAGGTAAGCAAATCATCCTATCCAAATGAATTTGCTGGTTTACTCCAGGCAGAAAATGGCATAATCACTGAAGTGCTGTTCTTACCTGGAACAGAATCCGGAGAAACTAGTGCTATGCTTAGGTTGTTCATGATGCCTAATATCTCGACAGTGGGGTCAGTACACAGTCATCCTGGAGGAATGATTAAACCGTCTACAGCAGACCTGCAAATGTTCGGAAAGACCGGACATTACCACATAATTGTCGGATACCCCTATGATCTTCAAAGCTGGAAATGTTTTAATGCTCAAGGCGAAGAAAGAGAGTTACAAGTAATTGAAGAATAAGTTGCGATGCATCTGAAAGTTATACTTTTCTTCAAGGCAATAAGTATATATATTAAAAAAACCAGTATGACAATTGCAGTTAGCTTAGTTGGCGAGTAAAGAAAAGGATAACACCGTTTCTGTTTGCTTCTTTTAGGTTAATTGACTGAATACAGAGAATGAGTTGTATTGATCAAAATTAATTATTCGGTCTCAACTGAAGCTGTTTCTAATGCCTGCTTTATAGCTGTTGCAAAGGATACAGTTATGCCTTCCGCAGTTTGTGGTTTTTGCAAAAGTAGAGATTTTAAACCAATTGACGAGGTCATGCACGAATTCTCAGTCTCAAAGGTTTGAGACAAACTAATATAATAAAACAACAAAGGATATCAGATATGAACAACGATAGAAGAGGCGGAAGTGGCGGATTCAGGTCCGGCGGAAGTGGCGGTTCAAGAGGCGGAAGCGGCGGATACAGGTCCGGCGGAAGCGGCGGTTCAAGAGGCGGAAGCGGCGGATTCAGGCCAAGCGGTCCAAGAGAAATGCACAAGGCAACCTGCGCTGACTGTGGACAGGAAACTGAAGTTCCATTCGTGCCATCCGGTGACAGACCTGTGTACTGCAGGGAATGCTACCAGAAGCACAGACCACCAAAGAGATACTAACTACTCTAATTAATTATTTCTAATTGAAGTGAGTACAGGATCTGTACATCACTTCACTTTTTAAATCATAATTTTGATTTTGATTGGTTCTATTAATTCATCGATTCAATAGATAGCTACTGCAGATTCAATTTCCAGTAATCTTTCTTTAACTTGTAGACAAGGAGCATTGAAGCCAGCAT
>MVQW01000097.1 GCA_002067265.1 Methanomethylovorans sp. PtaU1.Bin073
TTTACTATATTTTCACTGTCAGGTATATTCCTTAAATCGATTAATGGAATGCTAGTAGGATCTATAATTTATTACAGGCTCATTTTTGGGCTTTTAACGCTATTGGTATTCATGGCCCTCACAGGGAAACTGGATGAACTTTTGATAACCAGCAAGAAAAGATACATCTTTCTGATGGGATGCACAAACACACTCACGATCTATGCTTATTTTACTGCAATACAACATGTTGGAATATCCATAGCAGCCTTGCTGCTGTACACGGCTCCTGCCTATGTGACGATCCTTTCGCCTATACTCTTGAAAGAGAGCATCACTGGCCGGGATATGATGGCTCTGTTGTTGTCAGCCATAGGAATAATCATAGCGATCCACCCTGTAGGTAATTTCTCTGCACAGACAAATGACCTTTATGCGCTGGGTATAACACTCGGCCTATTATCAGGCATATCATACGCCTTAAGTACCATCAACTACCGATATTTGAGAGACACATACTCTTCCACTGCTCTTCTGTTCTGGCCAACCGTTGTAAGTCTGGTGCTATTATCCCCCTATGCAAGTCTTGTAAGCCCCAGAATACTTGCCATTAACATACAAGAACTGATACTATTTGGGATGCTCATGACAACTTTTGGTTCACTTCTCTACTACAGAAGTGCAAGGCATGTGAAAGCCCAGAATCTTAGTGTCGTATCTCTTGTTGAGCCAGTTGCTGGAATACTTTTTGGTTACCTTATCCTGCACGAGCAAATATTTTCATATACTCTTGAAGGATGTGCCTGCATATTGGCCGGAGTTTTCCTCATAAGTACAAAGAGCAAAACCGACTTTGGGAAAAAGAGCATATCAAGATATTTTAAACATCAGTATTACCCCTCGGGCCATCAGCAATCACTTTTACATACATTCTACAGAACATTATGTAAAGGTCCATTAAAGAATCAAAAGAGGTGATAGCAGCCTTGGAACACCCTATAAGCATTTCAGAATACCTAACTACAGAAGAATTACAGAAAATAAGAGAGTTCTCAAAGGACAAAGAAACTCCTTTTATCTTAGTCAGTCGAAAGAAGATCGAAGAAAGATTCGATGAACTGAAGCATAACCTTCCCTTTGCCAAGATCTACTATGCAATGAAAGCAAACCCTGCTGAAGAAGTAGTAAGTCTGTTACATAAAAAAGGGTCTAATTTTGATGTGGCAACCATTTATGAAATGGAAAAACTTCTCAGCATGGGAGTTAGCCCTGACAGAATGAGTTACGGTAATACTATTAAAAAAGCCAAGGACATTAAAAAGGCATATGAATATGGAGTCCGGCTTTTTGTTACAGATTCTCACAGCGACCTTAAAAAATTAGCTGCCAATGCACCCGGATCAAGGATCTTTTTCAGATTACTCACGGAGAGCAACGGAGCTGATTGGCCTCTTTCCAGAAAGTTTGGTGCACATACAGGCCAGATATATTCCCTTATTGTTGAAGCAAAAAAACTTGGATTGATCCCGTATGGGCTTTCTTTCCATGTAGGTTCCCAGCAAAGAGATATCGGAGAATGGGACCATGCCATCTCACAATGCAAATATTTATTCGATGACGTAAAGCGTTATGAAGGAATAGAACTGAAAATGGTAAACCTGGGTGGAGGATTACCAGCAAAATATCTTAATCCTACCCATAGCATCGAAAAATACGCTCAGATCATTACAAAATACCTGCATGAATATTTCGGTGAAGAATTACCGGAGATACTAATAGAACCAGGCAGATACATAGCAGGAGATGCAGGGGTTATAATTACTGAAATTGTGCTTATCTCAAAGAAATCGGATTCAAGCCAATATGAATGGGTTTACCTGGACATAGGTAAGTTCGGCGGGCTTATAGAGACTTTAGATGAAGCAATAAAGTATCCGATCTTCCCTGAAAAGGGAAATAACGGCAATGGCGGAAAAGAAGTGATCCTTGCGGGACCCACATGCGACAGCATGGACATACTATACGAACATTTCAAATACGAGTTGCCTAAAGACATAAAAGAAGGAGACCGGCTCTATATACTCACTACTGGAGCATACACGTATACATACTGCTCAGTGGAATTCAATGGAATACCTCCCGTGAAGGTATATTTCATTGATTGAGAAAAAGTAGCCTGAAAGGGATATGAACTAAAAATTCATATCCTTTTGAATTTCACAGCGGTTCCATAGGCTAATAGTTCTGCCGCTCCTGCCATAGTTTGTGAAGTAGTGAAACGTATATTTACAACTGCATCAGCGTTCAGCTTCTCTGCTTCTTCCACCATTCTTTGCAGCGCCTCTTTCCTGGATTGAGAAAGAAGATCTGAATAACCCTTCAATTCTCCTCCCACTATATTCTGTAAACCCGCGGCAATATCGCTTCCTATATTCTTTGCACGCACTGTGTTTCCGAAAACTACGCCCAATATCTCTACCTCTTTACCATTCACACTTTCTGTAGTGGTAATAATCAAATTTACACCTCTAATAATAGAGATGAAGAAATCTATATAAATTTTCTTCATCCATGTCTGAGTGCTTCAACTGGGTCCATAGATGCTGCTTTGTTTGCAGGATACACCCCTGCTACAAGACCCACGATGAAAGCTATGCTAAAACCCAGAAGAATAAGATATGGTGGGAAAATATGAGGAATACCCAGATAACTTTCCACCAGATAAGAGCCCACGACTCCGAGAAGCACTCCAAGAACACCTCCAATACTTCCCAGTAGAGTAGATTCCACCATGAAAAGCAAAAGAATATCTTTCTTTTTAAATCCTAATGATTTCATGAGACCTATTTCTTTCGTCCTCTCTGTAACTGTAACCAGCATGATATTCATGATACCGATAGACCCAACAATAAGAGATACAAGTGCAACTAAAGTTATAAGAATAGTAAGAGAATTAGCAAGCTGGTCCAGTTGCTCTATGATCTCTGCCTGATTAAAAATCCTATAAGGTTTTACATCATCATTGTCAATGTCCCTTGCTGAAACACCAAGAGCACGAGCCAGCCTTCTGTCCACTTCATCTGAAACAGAACTCACTGATTCTGCACTGATCGTTTTTGCAGTTATACCTCCATAATCAGATACATTAAGCAACTCATTCATGGTGGCAATAGGGATGTATATTGTGATGTCTCTGTCAGGACCACCCTGAACAAAAGTAGTCTCTTCAGATGCAATAATGCCCTTTATCTTGAATTTTTGAGTGATTG
>MVQW01000098.1 GCA_002067265.1 Methanomethylovorans sp. PtaU1.Bin073
GCAGGGGCAGTAGGTTATCACATAGCAAAAGCACTGTATGCCACTAACGATGTAATAGTTATAGAACAGAATCAAGAGGCTTGCAAGCAGGTTGATGAACTGGATGTCCAAGTCATTCAGGGCAATGGCGCGAATGTATCGATATTATCCAAGATCCTTAAAGGAACTGACATCCTGATGGCTGTCACTGGTTCTGATGAGGTCAACATAGTAGCATGCATGGCTGCTAAGCTCATTGCAGGAGATAAAAGCAAACTTAAGACAATGGCAAGGGTAAGTAATCCGGATTACATTGATAAGCCAATAGCCAAGCGTGCTATTATAGGTATCGATGTGATGATATGCCCTGAGCTTGCTATGGCTTCGGAAGTCGCACAGATACTTGCAATACCGTCTGCCATTGATGCTGAATCATTTGCAGAAGGTAAAGTGGAAATGATGGAGCTTGTGGTTTCCAAAGGAAGTTATTTTGCCAATAAGATGTTGAAAGACCTTCACCTTGCTGATTCTTGTATAGTAAGTGCTATTTTTCGTAAAGATGACGTGATCATCCCTCATGGGAATGATTCTATGCAGGAGAACGACCACATAGTAGTGATTGGCCAACCTTCTGCAATGAAGGAGATAAGGGAACTTCTGGGAGAGATAGCTGGCAGGCGTAGTAAGGTCATGATCATAGGTGGAGGTATAGTTGGTTTTTACCTTGCAAAACTCATTGCTAACAGCGAGACAGATATTAAGATCATAGAATCACGCAGGGCTCGCTGTGAAGAGATCGCAGACAAACTTTCCGAGGCTCTTGTATTGAATGGAGATGGAACAGACATCAACCTCCTAAAAGACGAGGGTATCAATGAGATGGATGTGGTCATTTCCGTCACGGATAGTGATGAGAAAAACCTCTTATGTTCTCTTATAGCTAAAAAACTGGGTGCGAAGAAAGTTATTGCCAGATCAGATCGATCTGATTACATCTCTCTGTTTGAAATGGTAGGAGTGGACAGTGCGGTAAGTCCCAGAGGAGCAACTGTAAACGAGGTACTTAAACTGACCATGGGAACAGGCATTGGGACTATGACCACAATCGAAGGACAAAAAGCTGGGATCATTGAATACACTGCTTCAGCCAAATCAAAAATAGTTGGTAAACCATTGCGTGAAGTAAAATTTCCTCCAGGTGCCATTGTAAGCATGATAGTGCACAATGGAAGGACCATAGTTCCCCGTGGAAGTCATGTGGTTGAGGAGAATGACAGAGTTGTGGTATTCACTCTCCCATCATCCATAGCAGCAGTGGAAAAACTTTTCAAGTAATAAAGGTGGTTCATGAACTCAAAGGTCATACTGAGCGTGTTAGGAACTCTCCTGCGTTTTCTGGGACTTATGATGATAGTTCCCTTGCTTTTGGCTTTATATTATCATGAAAGCTCAGTTCCTTTTCTTATAGGCATGGGATTAACAGAGATTGCAGGCATATATCTCTGGTTGCGCTACAAGTCAGATGATGACTGGAAGCTAAGGGAAGCTTTTGCTGTTGTAGCCCTCAGTTGGTTAGTAGCTATGTTTTTTGGATCCATCCCATTCATTGTAGGAGGTATGTCTCCGCTAAATGCTTTTTTTGAAACCATGTCGGGCTTTACCACTACTGGTGCAACTATCCTTGATCAAATCGAAAGCCAGTCAAGAAGCATTCTTTTCTGGCGTTGTATGATCCAGTGGATAGGTGGAATGGGTATCATTGTGCTGTTCGTTGCTATTCTTCCAAAATTGTCCACCGCTGGTAAACTACTTTTTCGTGCTGAGGCTCCTGGCCCGACAGAGGATAAGATAAAACCCAGAATAAGGGATACAGCCAAGATACTCTGGATGGTATATGTGGTAATATCGGCCTTACAGATCGCAGCATTGCACCTGGCTGGCATGTCAACCTATGATGCTGTCACCCATACTTTCACCACAATGGCTACGGGTGGTTTTTCCCCTTATGGGCAGGGTATTGCAGCTTTTGACAGCCCTTTAATAGAAGCTATAATCACAATTTTCATGTTCATAGCAGGAGCGAACTTTGCACTGCTTTACAGGACTCTTTATACTGATCATAAAATTCTCTTTAAGGATGAAGAATTCAAGTTCTACACAGCTGTAGTTGTAGTAGCAAGTGCTATGCTCATCCTTGCATTGAGATATGGAATAGGTGCAGATCCCCTAACCTGCTTGCGTTATTCTGTGTTCCAGATAGTATCTCTCCTTACAACCACGGGTTTTGCTAGTATAGATTTCAATTTATGGCCTGACTCTTCAAGGATAGTACTGTTACTGGTAATGTTCATCGGAGGATGTGCCGGATCAACTGCTGGTGGGCCGAAAGCAGTAAGGATGTTATTGTTACTGAAGTATGCCAGATGGGAGCTATTTAAATCAATTCATCCAAAAGCAGTAAAGCCTATCAAGTTCAATGGAAAAACTGTCCCGGAAAATATGATACAAGAAACTGTGTCTTTTGTAGTGATGTACTTCCTTATATTCATGACAAGTACATTTATTATTTCATTGATGGGAGCGGATATTCTTACTTCGATAACTGCATCCATCACAACTCTGGGTAACATAGGTCCAGGATTCAATCTTATAGGACCAATGGGAAGCTTCAACGCCCTACCAGCACTTACTAAAGTGGTATTGATAGCAAATATGTGGATAGGGAGGCTTGAAGTATTTACAGTGCTGGTAATGTTCACTCCAGAGTTCTGGAAAAAGTAAAAGAAAATATACACAAGACAACTGGATGGACAGAGTAGATGACTGACAAAAATATTTTGATAGTCCTGGGCGGATTCGAACCACCGTCTTCGGCTCCAAAGGCCAAAAGGATTGACCACTACCCTACAGGACTATGCTGTTTTGTTGAGACAGAACTGACGCAGGTCCTGATATAGACCTGCTGGTTCTTATTTGTGTCGATTGTCACTTATTGATAATAAGCGTTACCAGGTCTTCATCTTTGAGCACATGGTCAAGACCTGCCCTCTGACCGGGATGCTTGGCAGATCTTCCCCATATCTGGGAATATCTGAACTTCCTACGGAAATCCCTGTGCAGCTTGTCACATACATCACCCACAGTGGTACCACTTTGCACTATCATGGGTTCTTCAAGGTCTGCGGGTCCACCCTGCGGTTTAAGATATATTCTGATGAAATCCAGGGCATCATAGATGTTATCTCGCACGGCATCGAGATTCATATCCAGGTCTGCGGAAATGAAAGCTGCATCTGGAAACCTTCTCTTTGCTGCTTCCAGGGTTGCGGGATCAGCCAAATCGACCTTGTTAACGGCGATAATAGAGGGGATGTACACCCTGTTGCCCATGACGACATCAATGAGCTGGTCAACGTTTATATTTTCCCTGATAAGCACATGGGCATTGTGTATCTTGTATTCATTAAGGATGTCCTTGATAAGGTCATCATCCAGCTCCAGTTCCATTGTCGAGCTTATGACGACACCTCCACGATCCTGTCTCTTGATAACTACATCCGGGACTCTCTGGTCGAGCCTTATGCCTGCCTGATACAATTCTTCCTTAAGGACATCATAATGCTGCAGCTGGAAAATATCCAGCATGAACAAGACGAGATTGGTATTTCTTACCACTGCTATGACTTCTTTTCCCCTGCCTCTGCCACTTGCTGCACCCTTCACAAGTCCGGGTACGTCCAGAACCTGGATAGTTGCATTCTTATATTCCATGGCACCGGGAATGACATCCAGCGTGGTGAACTCGTAGGCCCCCACCTCGGAATTGGCATCAGTGAGCTTGTTGAGCAGCGTGGACTTACCCACCGAAGGGAATCCCACGAGAGTAACGGTGGCATCACCCGATTTCTTTACGGAATAGCCTTCTCCTCCGGATTTGCTTGCAGCTCTCTTTACAACCTCATCCCTAAGACGTGCAAGCTTGGCCTTCAGCTTGCCTATGTGATGGGACGTGGCCTTGTTATAGATCGTGTTCTTTAACTCTTCCTCGACCTCAGCGATCTCCTCTTGTATACTCAT
>MVQW01000099.1 GCA_002067265.1 Methanomethylovorans sp. PtaU1.Bin073
AAATCGGAATAACCGATTCAAGAGCAAAAAGATTGCAACTTGAAAACATAGATATCACCAATGCAATTCTGCATTCGATAGAATTCGCTTTCTTGTTTTTATAGAATCTTATTATCCCATCATACTGGGATTTATTGAGTAGTCAACCCTTTCTCCTACAGGAAAAAGGTTATTCAACTATTGATATATATACTTTTGTACGTTATTAAGCTCAAAACAGTACTTTCAAAAAAAAGAGAAAACGAATCAATTAATGAATACATTCACCCTGCATATGGCAGCGTTGGCTTTGATCCACTAGAAAACATCATTTAATGCTAAGATGGCTGTATTTTATTCAACCTTATCCAGAAAACAGAACCAGACCCTGATGGATTATCACAAACACCCACTTCGCCATCATGGAGTTCTACTATTTTCTTTACGATCGCAAGACCCAATCCGCTTCCTTTTACTCCTTCTCCTGAAAAACTTTTGAATCGCTTGAAAATAGCATCCTTATGCTCATCAAGTATGCCAATACCAAAGTCAGTGAACGTCACTTTCCATGATTGACCCCCATCTATTATGTCTAAAACAATCCGGCCTCCATGGGGACTGAACTTGATGGCATTAGAAACCAAATTTGAGAAAGCTTCTTCTATAACAGGATTAGCATAGGTCGGGTAACTACCATTTGCGTAACATTCCAGAGTAATATTTCTTCTTTCAAGCAGAGGTAAGAACTCTCTGGAAATTTTTTCAAGTAACTCCAATAGATCAAGTTCTTCAAAACATATCATTTCAGTGCTTTCAAGCTTTCCAAACATTGAAGCAGAATTAATTATTTTGATTAGTTTCTCGTTTTGCTGATGAATTCTCTGAACAATGTCTTTTTCCTTCTCAATGTCCATTGTTTCAAGGAGGTATTCAGAATAGCCTTTTATAATGTTGGCAGGATTCAGCAGGTCATGGCGCAGGATATCTATAAAAAGTAACTTTAAATCATCACTGCGTTTGAGATCATCAGCGTATTTTTGAAGCTTTTCCTGAGATGACCTGATGTCTGTAATATCCTCTCCGGCACTTATGCATCCTATTACACAACCTTGTTCGTCAAGAAGAGGCACGTTAGTCCATAAGATCAACTTTTTCTCACCAAAACGTGTGAGTATGGAATTTTCAAGATTCGGTACAAAATGGCCTTTAAGGATATTTGAAAATGCATTCATTATATTATCGTGTTCATCTTCAGGAATGAAATTTGAAAACCAATCTTTACCTATTATCGCACCTTTATCATAACCAAGAAGTTCAGCACCTTTTTGGTTAATGAGAGAAACGCATCCATCGATATCAAGTACAAGAATCACAATCCCTACTACATCAATGTAGTTGTGGAATCGTTCTTTTTCACGCCTCAAAAGTTCTTCCACGCGTTCCCTTTTTGAGATCTCTTTCTGTAATTGCTCGTTTATATATCGAAGTTCTTCCGTGCGTTCAAGGATCAAATTTTCAAGAAGATTATGATAGGCTTTTAATTCATCACTAAGGTCTATTTTATCAGTGATATCTAGCATCCCCACTCTGCCATTCAGGCTTACTGTAAATGAATTATTTAGATCTGAGTTTTCCCCAGAATTATGACCTAATTCACCAGATTTCAATGCATTCCCCCTAACATATTTGTCTGTAGAATAATCGTGATGAAGATATATGTGCAAATTATGCAAATATGTGTTTAAAGTTCTTCAATTGCACACATGATAAATAAACTAACAACTAGTATATAAGATTAGAGTTATACCACTAAATGAATTTACAGAATAATATACTAATAACAATTATTGCTGAAGATATAAGAATACCATCAAATAAAATCAATATTTGTTTCTTCTATACCAAGAAACTTGCATTCTGAAATTCGCTTTTCGGATAACAGATATATTAATGTCTTGAAAACAGCGTATATCCTGAAATAGCACGATAATATCTGCGAAGAACAGTAACCACTGATGTAGAACAAATATTTGTCATCTTTCGTAGAGTCGTCCACGAACCTTACTACTCCGTTACAGCGAGGAAACTCAACTACTGTACCCTGAGCCATCCTGGGTCCCAGAACAACTGCATCAACTTCCATCCCATCAGCACCATTTAGACCTTCTATATATCCATAGTTAAAGATGGTAGGAACCGGAGAAAAGAATACTTTCCTATAGTGATCACCTGACTTGTTATATTTGAAGAAACTGTACTTTGGAGTCTCGATCACAACTTTCATGAGATGTATTTCTCCTGATAGTTGAAAATGATTGTTGTCATTGTTAAAAGCGATCTAACGGTTAGAAAGAGCAAGCTCCAGTCCGATTATTGAAAAGATACCAGCCTTTGCCCAATTCACATATTTCCCTGCATTTGGCATTTGCATGATCCTGGAACCAATAAACCCTGCAAAAATAGACACCAAGAAAAAGACTACCAATGCCTGGATAAGGAATATAACCCCCAAAATTACCATTTGCAACGGAACATTGCCTGCACCCGTGCTTACGAACTGGGGTAGGAATGCAAGGAAAAATAAAGAAACTTTGGGGTTCAGGATGTTCATTACAATACCTCTTTTATAAAGAAGAGATACATCTGTTTCTTTAACATCGAAGGATGAAAAGAGAGTCCTGCTTTCCTTTAGTGCCCTGAAAGCCAGATAGAGCAGATAAAGGGCTCCTGCATATTTTACTATTGTAAATGCAAGGGCTGAATTATAAACAATAGCAGATAT
>MVQW01000100.1 GCA_002067265.1 Methanomethylovorans sp. PtaU1.Bin073
GGCGCCCTGTATTCCAACTATCAGCGGGAGCGGATCGAGAGAGTATGTGATGACTTGGGACTTAAAGTATTCTCGCCTCTGTGGCATATAGACCAGGAAAAGGAGATGAGGCAGTTGCTTGCCCTGGGCTTCAGGTTCATTTTCAGCAGCGTTGCAGCCTACGGCCTCAATAGTAAATGGGTCGGGCACATCATTACCGAAAACGATATAGAACGTCTGGTGAAGCTTAAAGAAAAGATCGGCCTCAACGTTGCAGGAGAAGGTGGAGAGTTCGAAAGCTTCGTAATAGATGCACCTATGTACAAAAAGAAGATCGACATCCACGAATTTGAAGTCATCGAGCTTGATGAGTACACTGCAAAAGTTGCGATCACGGATGCTGTGCTGGTGGATAAGACAGAAGAATAAAGTTATTTAGCTCTGTGAATTCTTTTTTGATCGAGGAGAGTATTAAAATAGAGTGTTAATCGCTTCGAAAATCTTGCTGAAGAGTGGAACCAGCAGATTCTGCAATACCCGTATCTCATCATTATGAGTATTAACATATTTAATATATTCATAATGTATAAATATGCGAAAAATCGATTTTTAAGTGTAGATCTTACCCCATAGCCTGTAAACAAGTAAGGCTAGAGAGGATGATAGATCCTGGACGAGGGAGAAGATCTAAAAACGGAGGGTGAAAAATGACATATTCCAAATTAATGAAAGCAATGCTGCTGACAGTAGCAGTATTGGGTCTAATTTCTGTAGCCAATGCCTGTGAAATAAGCGGATATAAGTATGAAAAAGTAGGTGATGAGACACAGCCTGTGGAAGGCTGGACAATCTATCTGTACAAATTAGTGAATGGTAAGTTTGTTTACCTGACTGAGACAACTACAGATGCAAATGGATATTACCATTTCAGTGAGGCTGACAAAACTCTAACCCCATTCCCAAAGAGTACATACGGCACCTATCGCGTTTATGAAGAGGCAAGGACCGGCTGGACACAGCTGTATCCGACAACTGGCTTCTACGAAGTACAATTGATAAGATATCCCAGAGAAGCACGTATAGTCAGTGGACTGAACTTCATAAACCAGAGAGATAATATCGACAATATCTGCTATACGGAAGAAACTGCCTGGGTTGCAGGTTCCAGATACGTGGAGAAGGGAAACTGGGCAACATATACACCTTATGATGGTGCAGCAAAGACCGTGGACATCTATGCTGGCCAAAACATAAAGGTAGGAACTGCCACATTCTCGGCACCTGATACAAATGGAAATGTGACCATTACTATCGACCTTAACAACGGTGCAGCTTTCGCTGATGTGGAAGAAAACCTCAAGATCCAGGGATACACAGATGTACCTGCTGAAAATAATCCGTCCCCCGGTAAGTTTACCACATATAAGGGTACGTTCTCTGGTAGCAGCACTACAGTAACCATTCTCCAGTATGCTTACTACGGTATCCATCTGGATGTCAAAGTTCCTTGCGAACTGACATAAACATTCTGATGCACCGGTCCTCATATGGACCAGTGCATTATTTTGTTGAAGAAAAATATCTTTTTTTCTGATCTTCTGACAGATCGTCTAATTTTCAAGATTTGTACTTTATGGAAGAGACTTAAAGTACATGCAACTCGAGATTGTTTTAAATAATATAATAAGGAATTAAGATTCCTTATAGATGAAAAAGAGAATAATGAAGTTACAGAATCGATAGCATAAGCACAGGACCTATTAAAGTGCATCAAAACATAAACCAAAATGACCAAACTGCGGAGGTTTACGGATGATAATAGAATTTATGGAAAAAAAATCGAGATACGATGAGTTCGAGAAGGAATATCTGGACTCAAAAGCATACCTTCGCAGAGCAAAACTATTCCGTGATCATGGAATGGCCCATAGCGACGTGTTCAACGTGGCCTCTCTTGCCCTTGAACGTTATCTTGTTGCTTTGTGCTACCTGCATGATGTGGAACCTTTCAACCACAATTATAACTGCCTCATGGATAGCGTGGAAAAGCTCGTAAATGTGCCTTTGGAACTGAACACGGAAATCAGATCCCTGGATGAGATCTTCGACATCTGCTCCCTTGATGACTATTACCATGGTGAGCCAGAGGTGTCTGATATGGAAAGGATTATTGCAATGTGCGATGGTGTGGAAGGGTTGTTTGGTAAGGATAAAATTGAAGAGGTAAGAGAAAAGGCGAAGGAGAATTAAAAAGAGGAAAAGAAAAAAAGTACTCATCGGAAAGATTCCCTATCGGATAAAAAGAGGTTGGCCTTCATCTGTTAAAGGCCCTTCAGAGGAAATTCTTTCCATTTCTTATCAACGTTTTCATAAGCAGCCTGGTAACTGTTTTCTGATATTTTGCAAAGCAGTGTCCTTGCCTGTTTTCTCTCCTCTTCTGTGAGTCCTGAAAATGCAGCCTCTTCGCATTCGCTGTCTATTTTCACCACATCAGGAATGAGCTTCTCACCTGCCTCTGTAAGGTAAAGCCGGACAGCCCTGCGGTTGTTCTCATCTGTGATGCGTCTGACGATTCCTTTTTGCTCGAGGACGTTGACTGCTCGTGCGATGCTTCCCTTATCAATGAGAAGTACGCCTGCGAGATAATCCTGCGTAATCCCCTGCTCGTTAGAGAGCACCATGAGGACAAAGAACTGGCCTGCGGAGAGCCCAAGATATTTCATACGATGGTTTATCCTTACAAAGTAGCTGCGATACGTTATTGAAATGAATGCTCCCAGTGGTAGATCTTTCATGTACTGCTCCTTTGGATCATGCAGTTGTGGAAACTATTGTCACGACAACAATAATGGTTTGGACATTTAAGGATGTTGTTCATGAGTCAGGAGCAGAAAGAGAAAAGGAGGGAGAAACACAAGACCCGATAAAATAACCTATTTTCCGGCTAGTGAAGATATCTGGGATCGATGCTCATTGATTCACCTGTATTCAGTACCCTTATCCTTCTTTGCTTCGATCTTTTTCTGAAGCTCAACAAATCCTTGGATAAAAGCTTCAGGTCTTGGCGGGCAGCCTGGAACATACACATCCACCGGAAATATCTCATCCACATTCTGAACAGTGCTGTAGGATTCGTAGAAAGGCCCGCCGCTTATGGCACAGTCCCCGATGGCCATCACCCACTTTGGTGCAGGCATCTGATCCCATATCCTTTGCAGAGCCGGGAGATACTTCTTTGTTACGTACCCACTGATAATAAGTACGTCAGCATGTCTTGGAGAGTTACGCGGGATAATACCAAAACGGTCAGTATCAAAGTGAGCCATACCTACAGCGATTTCCTCAACACCGCAACAACCCATTGCATTTACTGTAAACCACAATGAATTCTTGCGACCCCAGTTGATAATATCCTGAAGCTTGGTCTTTTTCAGAAATTCTGCAATAGCATTCGATTCAATGAGAGTTGTACCGGGTATGCCATCATTAGTTTGATTTACTTCATCCATTTAAGAGCCTCTTAATTAGCATATTGTTGTCTACACAACTGTTGTTGTGACAACAATAAAAGTAAAGGAGATATTTAAGGGTGTTGTTAACTTAACAAAAAGTGAGAAGAGAAATACCCGAATGCAAAGGCATACCTTCTAAGAGTTAAATGTTAAAGCATCTTCACCTTTGACAAAATAATCTTCTAACAGGTCATGTAGATTCATGATCCTATAAATTCCTGTTATTCCAAGATATTCTCCTGCAGAGAAAACAAAATCTTCTTATATGTTTTCGTCGTCTTCAGCCGGATGGCCTACGAAAAATGGATTGATATTGCAAAAGGAATTGGAATATTTTTGGTCATAGTTGGCCATTCCCATTGTCCGCCATTCCTTCAAACAATAATTTATTCATTCCATATGCCCTTATTTTTCTTCTTAAGTGGATATACTTTTCATTATGACAAATATAAACTAAATAAAAGTGCATTTGTCACAAATAAATTTTATAGGTTAGTAGTCCCATATTTTTTCACAAATTTTTTAATATTATTAATCCTTTCTCTAAAAGACTCCTTAACAATGAATCCTTTAAAAATGCCGATACCTGTAACTAGGTCTTTAATAGGAATAGCTTATGGAAATGGTGCTCCGTTAAATCCCCCGTCTATTTTCGCCAACATGGTAGATGTCCCAACATGGTTTTTACTATGCCTATTCTGTGCGTATTTACTTTTTTATTTAGTAGCTGCTTTTCATGAAAAATATGGATTAACTCTTAGTTATATTGTTGTATTTTTAACTGCATATGTTGGTTTTGCAATAAGCAAATTTATTTATCTTCCATGGGGAATTGACATCGCTTTTATTTCGATGACCTTTATGTTTACGGCTTACATAATGAATCATTATGGAGCCATAAATACCAAATCGAAAGTAATCCCTGAATATTTTTCATGGTTTTTACTATTATTCATTTCAATTTTGCTCAATGGCAGAGTTGACATGAACCTAAGAAATTATTCAAATCTGTTTTTGTTTGTAATTGGGGGTTTATCAGGTACTTTCATAATGATAGGACTGGCAAAAGAATTATCAAGATATACCAATGTGTTTACAGAAATGTCTGAGTATTTAGGGAAAAAGTCTCTTGTAATTTTATGCTACCATTTATTCACACCGATTTTTATCTTAAATTCAATACCTTTTATTCATGTAAGAGAAATGGTATCTAATTCATTATTCCTATCCACACTTAATATTCTAGTATTTTCAATATTCACCGTGGTGCTATTTAAGAAAATTCCTTTTTTCAGACGTGTGCATTCAATGTGATATAGGAGCACCAGATTTTCAATCCGGAACAAAGCACAATAATCAACTTTGTGCTTTATGAAAAGTAATAAGCACCGAATTAATCCTATTTTGAAGTATTAAGTCAAACTAAAATAGAGGATAGCTTTTCTACAAAGTTAAATCAATAATTTTTGAATACAATAAACTATAGACATATAATAAAAATAAGGAAGTATAGAAAAAATCACTTCCCCAGCACGCTCTCAGCCAGCAGCACTGAGATATCCTTCATATTCAGTTCTTCGTTGCGTTCCTTGCAGACGCCTTCGGTGTGGTGCATGCAGAACGGACAATATGAGACAAGAGTGTCCGAGACCTCCCTGTACCTGTTGACAGCCATCATTGCGATATCTCCTGAAATCTGGGGGAAATTGGGTTTAAGACCACCCGGACCACCGCAGCACCGCGTCTTGCCATCGAACAGCTCGATGACCTCTACACCGATGGTTTTGAGGATGTCTCTGGGCACGCCTGAAAGATGGCGTATGGGACAGGCATCCCTGATACCCACGGTACGGTTCAGCTTTTGAGGCTTCAGTTTTCCTTCGTTCAGAAGTTCCTTGAACACATTTATAGTAAGCTCCACTTCAAACGCCGGTGGTCTGCACAGTTCGGTATACGAATCCCTTATGCTGTGATAGCATCCTGGACAGGAGACCAGCAGCTTTTTCACACCCAGGGACTCGATGTATTCCATATACTTCTCGCCATGCGCTGCAACCTCATCCAGATGACCGCTATCGATAAGGAAAATGCCGCAGCATTTCTCTTCTTTCAGTATCATGGGCTTAATGCCAGCCTTATTAAGCAACCTGATGGTGGCCTGTGCAATTTCCGGATGGCTATAAGCTACCCAGCACCCAGCCATATAGGCTACATCTGAGCTTTCAACAATATCAAGGTCCGATGTCACCCATGAAAATCTCATAGCAGGGTCCTTACCTCCGGGACTGTTCTTCTCCAGAATGTTCTTTGAGATCAGAGTCGTCTTTGCAGGCTCCCTGCCCTGCTCTGCCAGAAGCTGGCGCTCGTACTGAATGATCTTCGTGATAGGAATATCCACAGGACACACATCATCACATGCACCGCACCGAGTTGAGAGATATATGTTCTTGAACTCATCCTCTCCCAGCTCCTCCCCTGCAAGTATCTTTGACAAAGACTGGATCTTGCCCTGAGGAGTATAGATGTTGCCTGCTGTGACCATATTCACAGGGCACACGTCCCAGCATTTCTTACAATCGATACACAGATCAGCCAGTTCCTGTAATTTATCCATTTGATCATCCCTGTTTCCAGAAATCCTTATCCCTGTCTTCATCCACTTCAAGTATTAACTCTTCGGGATAAGGCAATAGCAGTGTATGATATGCAGGATCCTTGCCAGACATGATGAGATTCAGCTTCAGCAATTCCAGAACGGTACTGAAGCAGACCTTGTTCTGCTCGTAACGGCCAAGGACAGCCTCGAAGAACAGATGTTCCTTTTCAGACAGATCAGATGCTACCGACTGGAACATTGCCCTTGCAGCCT
>MVQW01000101.1 GCA_002067265.1 Methanomethylovorans sp. PtaU1.Bin073
TATTTCCTTGAAATGAACACACGCTTGCAGGTAGAGCATACAATAACCGAGCTTATTACAGGCCTTGATCTTGCTAAAAAGCAGCTATATATTGCTGCAGGTGAAGAACTTGCCTATTCTCAGGAGGATATTCCTTTAAGAGGCTGGGCAATAGAATGCAGAATCAATGCTGAGGATCCGTTGAATGATTTTGCTCCATCTCCTGGAAAGATACGAAGGTATCGTTCTTCCGGAGGGCCGGGTGTGCGTGTTGATAGCGGTGTGCATATGGGATATACTATTTCTCCATATTATGATTCAATGATCTCAAAGCTAAGTGTATGGGCCCCTTCACGCATAGAAGCCATACACAGAATGGACAGGGCACTTTATGAATATGTAGTGGTTGGTGTAACTACTAATATCCCATTCCATAAAGCTGTTATAAGGCACGATCAGTTCATCAAAGGCAATCTTACAACTCATTTCATTGAAGATAATTCTATCATCGAGCATGTGAAAAGGGTAGTGAAGGAAGATTCAGAGAAAGGAGCTACACTTGCATCTGCACTTGAGAACAAGCCTACGAAGGTAGCTGCTGTGACTGCAGCTGTAGAGTCATACATGCAGGCAGCGAAGAAACAATCTGGTAAAGAGTGATTTCATATAGATGTTTATTGGCGGGATAAAGTGAATAATATAGCTGAGATCATGCGGATTTTAAAAGAAGCTGACGGGAAGCCGGTTTCAGGAGAGGAGCTTGGAGAACGGTTAGGAATTTCCAGGGCTATGGTGTGGAAATACATAAGTTCCTTGAAAGAAGGGGGTTATGAAATTGAATCTTCGCCTAAAACCGGTTATGTGCTAAAAGTTGTTCCTGACATGCTTTACCCTGAAGAGATCAAAAGTGGATTAAATACTACTTTGATAGGTACTGAGATCCTTTACTTTGCAGAGCTGGAGTCTACTAACAATTTTGCCAAGGAAATGGCGAAGGAAGCAGAAGAAGGGACAGTAGTGATTGCTGAGGTCCAGAAAAAAGGTAGAGGCCGACTGGGAAGGAACTGGCAGTCACCAAAGGGAGGTATCAACCTTTCTGTTATACTTAAACCAAATGTCCCCCTTGATCATGCAGCAAGGCTGACTCTTATGACCGGACTTGCTGTAGCAAATACCATCCGTTCTCTTGGAGTGGATGCCCGTATAAAGTGGCCCAATGATATATTTGTAAATGAAAAAAAAGTATGTGGCATACTCACAGAAGTAGATGCGGAAATGGAACAGATCGATTACGTTATCATTGGAATAGGTATAAATGCCAATGTTAATATCGAAGAATTCCCGCCGGGAATACGTGAAAATGCTACAAGTCTCAAGAAAGAACTTGGTGCTGAGGTTAATAGAGTTGAATTCGTGCAAAATTTATTGTATGAACTCGAACAGCAGTATATAAAGTTCAAGACACAGGAATTCTCTGCAATCCTAAGTGAGTGGATAAATCTGTCTGACACTATTGGTAAAGATGTCACAATTATGACACCTTCACGAATGATAGAAGGCAAAGCTGTAGGCATCACTGACACAGGGGCTATTTCGGTCAGAACAAAAGATGGAAAAAGGGTAAACCTTATTGCCGGTAGATGTGTTTATACACGTACTAGATGAAGGCTTTATCCACGTGGATAGACAAACGTCTATCTTCACTATTTATATTACTATTTCTTGTTCTACTTACATCGATAGCTCTGGTTTTGCCTGCTCAGTCAGTGGTGATAGTAGAAGATGTACTTGTAAATGATTCAAGCATATATCTTGTTACAGGAAATTCCTGGCATTTTTATCAGGGCTATAATCTTTCCATAAAAGGCGTAAATCAGGAAGCTGACAGTGTATGGCTTGAGTTATCATTGGGAAATAAGATATTAAAAACCCAGGTTCTTGGCGAAGGAAATAATTTCATCTATCAGAAGAATAACAGAACGATACTCAATATTACTGTAAATACTATTTATGCAGGTGATGGAGAAGAACTAGTTACTTTTGCACCAGTGTTTCAATATATGGATGTAGAATTGCCTGCACCTATCATACCAGAAGATGAAATTGATGACGAACAGAATAATAGTCTGATAGATGATATTTCAATAGGGACCAATCAAATAGAAGGCTTCACATTAGTTACTGCCATTCCAGTTTCTATAATTGCTGCTGTTTTGATCTCGATACTTGGAAAAAAAAGTAATTAAAAGAAATGGGACCTTACAGTTCGAGGTCTCCATTCTCCATGAGTACTTTTAAGTCTTGAAGACTCATCTTTCCAGTTTTTTCCAGCTTTTCTTTAGCAACTATCCTTTGTTCCTGCTGTTTCTTTTCATCCTTTACAAGCTGGATATCGTTTAACTTCTCAAGGTAACTGTTTAGTTCATCTCTAAGCAGTGAGATTCTTTGCTTAAGAGGGTCTATTCTGGCCCTTAATGGCTCTGTAACCCCAAATTTTTCTTTAATCTGGGCATGACAGAGATCTGCATCTTTGCGCATCTCATCTACTTTTTTGTAAAGGTCTATCATTTCTGTATGGTATTGTTGTGAGATATCAGCAAGTTCCTTTATAGTAGAACCTATGTTCTCTCCTGTACCAGGCTGTTGGGACATTGTAGAGTCGTAAGTTTCCTGTATCTTTTTGTGTACTTCGTCTGCTTGCATCGCAGCTCTAAGGCGTTCATCAAGCTGGAGCAGCCTTCCAAATACATCGATCTCATGCTGCAGAGGAACATCTGCATTAAGGAAGGTATCAAGCTCTGCAAAATAAGCTTTTGATATAATATCCACAGTTCCTCTTGAAACCTGATTTAAAGCATCTCTTTCAGCCTTAAGTTTTGCAATTGCATCTGAGGCTTGCTGACTTGCAGACATCCTTGCGTTTTTTATATTCTTCAGTTCAGAGATCTTAGCATTCACTTCATCTCTTTTTCCTTTCAATTCCCTGGCTTTTGTAACCATTTCCTTGACCTGGGAATTCAAAGCGTCCCTCTTTTCTTTAAGCTCCCCCATATTGGTTCGATGAAGGCGTAACTCATTGAATAAGGATCTAAGTTCTTTTTCATCGCGGGCAATCTGTGTGCGTAGATCATTTACCTTTAATTTCAGATCCTTTTCTGAAATGGATGATGCATCCGTCATACTGTGGTCACCTCTTTGTCTATACCCTTCGGTTTTTCCCAATAGTTTAAAGCCTCTTTATGGCTCTGTATTCTTTTCTCGAGCCATGAATGCCTTGGCTTTGCTTTATTTAGTTCATCTTCCTGAAGCTTTTGATTTTCTATTAATCCACATTCGAGTCCGGATGCAGCTCTAAGCTCTTCATGAGATATTACAGCTTCTTCGATCTTAGATTTTATAGATGATTTGCTTTCCGAAGTTTCTCCAATAGAAAGAACAGATATGATGGAATCAACAATCGCTTTTTCTTCATTTACAGGGGAAAGCAGTTTTGCTTTTGCAATGTTGTCACGTATGGTGTTGACATCCTTCTGTTGCATACCCGATTCAGTTAATTTATCCAGCATCATCTCTGCCTGATGGTAAAGTTGCTGGCGTTTTTCTTTAAGTACATCTATGCGTTCCAGTAGCTCTTCATGTTTTTTCTTGCTATCGTCTATTCCCTGAGAGTAAGAAGAAAATCTTGTATCAAGCTCTTCGAATTCAAAATTGTACTTCTCTAACATTCTATTGTGCTTAAGGATCACTGCATCTATCAGACCTTCACGGTCATATAATGTAACCCCTACGCCATCTCCTTCGGTGGTCATTGATTTGTCTCCAGCTAGATTATATTTATGACAATTATCTATTACTATATATATAAATTCTCATCGGCGTTATATTTGGAATACTTGAGCATGAGGTACGCCATCTATGTATATCACATTTTGTGAATTTACCACACCGCAATTAATGGCACACTGAATGCATTTCACTCCAAACAGGTTTGCTGTGGTTGCATTCTTCAAAGCTTTTTCCACGCTTTCGGAATCAACAATTTCTCCACAAAAAAAACCTTCATTCACTGTAACTGTGATATTTCCTTCTTTTAAGGTCTTTCCAAGGATCTCCTTGTCGCATATGGCAACAACGACATTGCTACCGGAATTATGGACCTTCAGATACATCGATTATTCCTCACACAAGCTTTACACTATCATGATCCGGTTTCATCAGGTCACCAGATCTGCGCATTTTTGCGATCATGTCTTCTGCATGAGCTCTGTCAATACCTTCTACAGATGCTTCTGCATAGATCTCTTCAAGAGGTGCTTTACCTGCGGGATGTCTGCCACCCACCTGCCTAATGATCTCCTTGAGAACTTTTATTTTGTCTCTCTGGCTCTTGCTGGTACCGGATGCGATCACATCAACATCGAAAGCTCCGGTGGACGGGTCAACACCTACCTGTTTCATGCATGAATATACTATTTTTGTTGTACGTTTTGCATCGTCCATAGTAACAACATTGCTAAGGCGCACTCTTGCACTCGCTTCTGCAAGTCTTACGAGGGCTTCCAACTGCCTAGCTGTTACCGGGACGGGGGCATCTTTGCCTTCTCCCATTTTACGCAGGTCCATGTAAAACTTCACCAAATGTTCCCTTGCTTCTTCTTCCATTATAGGGAAAATATTTCTGCGTGAGTAGGCTACATATTTTCTCATAAGGTCCGGGTCAATATCAGGAATGATAATTTCCATCTGTTCGTCGACCTGCTCCTGTGTCACCTTGCTTGTAGCCATCTTTTTACGTTGTTCAGAAAGCTCACCTGCATAGTGGGACTTAAGTATATGCTTAGCGATCCGTGTATCTTTTTCCTCATTTGGTGTGTCAAGAAGCACGAAGATCATATCAAACCTTGACATAAGCGCTGGGGGCATATTGATCTGTTGGGCGATACCCTCATACCTGTCAAACCTTCCATATTTTGGGTTAGCAGCACCAAGAAGTGCACATCTGGACTTCAGTGTGGCGAGTATACCGGCCTTTGCAATGGATATAGTTTGTTGTTCCATAGCTTCATGGAGCGCACTTTTGTCTTCAGAACGCATCTTGTCCATTTCATCCACTGCGGCAATACCCATGTCAGCCATTACCAGTGCTCCAGCTTCCAGTGTCCAGCGTCCGTCTCCCATTTCATCTTTCACAGCAGCTGCAGTAAGACCGCTGCTTGAGGCACTTTTTCCTGAAGCGAATACTCCCCTGGGTGCGAGTTTTACCATGTAGCGGAGAAGCTGACTTTTTGCCACACCCGGGTCACCCACAAAAAGCATGTGGATATCTCCCCTTACCCTTGATCCGTCAGGGAGATGCTTAGGAACGCCTGAAAATAGCTGCAATGCCAGTGCTTCCTTTACATCTTCGTGTCCATAGATCGAAGGTGCAATAGACCTTATTATTTTGTCATATATGTGAGGATCCTGGCTCATTTCCTGAATAATGGCTTCTTCTTCAGGAGTTATCTGCAGTTCATCGAACTCTTTATCCACATTTTCCATAGAGTTTGCATCCAGCACAAGGTCATAAAAAGGAGATTTTCCCTCACGGGTAGTACGTTGATGGGATCGGAGAACACCATTGATAACGATCCTGTCACCAGGTTTTACGATACCTGCAAGATCTTCTTCTACATCCACATCCAAGCTCTGTGGCTGTGTTCCTCCCCTCAGGTTTTCGGGTGATTCTTGTATCTGCAGTTTCTGGGCATCCACAAATACGGATTGCTCCATAAGTATCTTAAAAGGTCCTCTTTTGCCGCATGTATCATTCTCACATTCCAGAGGCTCTACGAATTTCATTTCAGTTTGCGGCACGAAAGTTACATGTTCACATCGCATGCACATAAAGGCAGCATTTATTATCTTAGGGCGAACTTCAGTGGCTTTGCGGATCATGCCCTCAATAGCAATGAATTTCATGAGGTGCTTACTTCTCAGGTCCCTGATAGGTATCTTGCCGGGAACCCTTTCGAACCTTACTTTTGCCTTATCCAAGGTCTTATCTATAGGCAGGTCGATCTCCTGCAAGGCCTTGTCAGCAGAAGGTAATACTTCGGATGGCTGTTCTAATAATTCTGCAGCCAGTTCTCTGTCAAATATCTCAAGGTTTGAAAAATCAACTGTAAGACTTCTCTGGTCCGGGTATTCGTTAGCAAGCTGAAGAATATCATCCCAGTAGTACTGCTTGAGGAATGCTTTGAAGTTTTCTTCCCATTTTATTTCTGTCATGTCTTTCTCAAAGTTAGGTGCGCAGATTTTGTACCGGCACCAACCATAGTTTTTAATTTATATCAATATTTCGTGTATACATTTGCTCAAATTTTCTTATTTGAGACCATGCGCCTCTGGATCCTGCGCAGGACACCCCTTAGAGTTTGTACTTCCCTTGGGATCAGGCGTGCCCTTCCGAATATCCTTTTTAACATCAGTTCCGTCTTTTCCTTTTTGTGTGCAGGGTATTCGATATCTTTCAGCAATTGGGAAAAATGCTCCATCAAAAGTTTTGTATCAAAAGCATCTGCAAGTGGTGTTTCTCCTGCTTTTACGTCGCTCAGTTCGTAAAGTACCACTGCGACAGCATGTGAGAGATTCATCACCGGGTATATTTCGGATGTAGGAATGGTGAGGATCATGTCCATCATGCATAGTTCATCTTTCATGAAGCCTTTATCCTCCCTGCCAAAGAGCAGTGCGATGGTTCCAGAGTATCCTTCCAGATTTTTTTTCAATTCTCTTGGAACAAATGCTGGGATACGTATGTGCTCATCGAATTTACTACCGGTTATACCAGTGGTGCCTATAAGGAGGTTGGCACCTGCAACAGCTTCTTGTATGCTGTTCGTGATGGTTGCACCTTCAAGTACATCACGTGCATGAGATGACATTGCACGTGCTTCTCCTTCAAGCGGGCATGGGTTTACCAGTGCAAGGTCTGTAAAACCAAAATTTTTCATTGCCCTGGCCACTGAACCTACATTTCCCTGATATAAAGGCTCAACAAGCACTACTCTGAAATTAAGATCCATAATATATCCTTGATGTTTTAGGGAGCCTATAGGTGACTGCAGATTATATAAGGCTAATTATTCAAGTATTAGCAAATCTTTTGAATATCAACGGCTGGATCAAATTTCTACATAAAAATTGGTTTAATTTGC
>MVQW01000102.1 GCA_002067265.1 Methanomethylovorans sp. PtaU1.Bin073
ACAACGAATAAAGTGATAGCCAGACCCGGAAATATCGTCTGGAAGGGTGCAGTTCTCATGAACTCCTTGCCAGCACTGAGCATGGAACCCCATTCCGGAATATCAGCAGGCAGTCCTAATCCCAGGAAACTAAGAGCTGCCACTGAGAGGATCACATGGCCAAAGTCAATAGTTGCCAGCACAATTATCGGAGCAATGCCATTCGGGATGATATGTTTTCTCATAATGCGCAGATTGCTGGCACCCAAAAGCCGCGTTGATAGTACGTACTCCTGTTCTTTGATAGAAAGCACCTGGCCTCTCATGAGCCTTGCATATGAGGACCACTGCACTAAAGACAGTGAAAGCATGAGATTCACTAATCCTGGACCAAGCACCCCCATCATGGCCAGGGCAAAGATGATACCCGGAAATGCCAGGAAAACATCAATTGCACGTGATATTATCTCATCCACCAGCCCGCCATAATAACCTGCTATGCAGCCCAGGCTTATGCCGATGATAAGGGATAGACATACTACACCAGCGGAAATGGAAAGCGATATGGTAGCCCCGTGCATGATCCTGCTGAGCATATCCCTTCCCAGATAATCTGTTCCCAGCAAATGGTCCGATGAAGGAGGTAGGTTCTTGTTCTTAAGATCGATACCATTAGGATCATATGGTGATAATACAGGGGATGCAATGGCTATGAATACTAAAATGCAAAGCATTGCCATGGATACAAGCATAGACTTGCGTTCAGCTGCTCTGCAAAGTGTTTCATTTTGCAATATACGTGTAATCATTGATCTTTTTTTCATGAAATCAACCGTACCTTATGCGCGGATCAACATAGGTATAAAGGATATCCACTAGGAAATTCACAAGCAAGAACATAGTAACAATCAGAATTATGCAGCCCTGTACCACCGGTAGGTCCCTGGCAGTGATGGAATTCACAAGCAAGCTGCCAATGCCTGGCCATGCGAATACTTCCTCTATTATCACAGAACCGCCCAGCAGGTGTCCCATCTGGAAACCAAGCACCGTTATTACGGGCAGCATGGCATTTTTCAGGGCGTGGCGAGTGATTATAACTCTCATGGGAAGCCCTTTGGCTGTAGCAAACTTGATGTAATCCTGACCAAGGGTTTCAAGCATACTGGTTCTTGTGACCCTCAGGATAGCCGTAGTAGAGTGAATAGACAACGCCAGTGAGGGCAGCAGAAGGTTCTCGATGCTCCCATACCCTGCAATTGGAATCATTTTAAGCTTCACAGAGAATATTAGCAGCAACAGCAAACCCACCCAGAATCCTGGCATGGATACGCCAAAAAGGCTTATGAAACGCAATAAGTGATCAGTGAACCTGTTCTCTTTCAGGGCTGAATATATACCAAGAGATACACCACAAAGCACTGCTATCAGCATGCTGGTCATGGCGAGAAGGATAGTTGCCGGAAATCGTAGCTCAAGTAGATACAGTACTGGTCGATTGTAAACATAAGAGGTTCCCAGGTCACCATGGAGCAAACCTGTTTGCATCCACCTGAAAAATTGCAGATAAAGAGGATCATTGAGATTGTACCGCTCTGAGATAGTTGCAAGTTCTTCATCACTAACGCTTTCTTCTAGTCCAACAAAAGTGTGTTTGAGTATAATCTCCGGAGTACCTCCCGGTATGACGTTCATCAGCATGAAAGTCATCATGCAGGCGATAAATACTGACAGGACCATGAAAAGAGTTCTTTTTAAGATATAGCGATACATCTGGCTGCCTCAACCTTTTGAATGGATTTATTTCGGGGATATCAAGATCATAAAAAGGGAAGTGAAGCACCGGACCCCCGGTGCTTACAATAGATCTCGTCCATTTTGTTTATTTTTCAGTTCTCCATGTACATTCCAGCATTTACGCGGTAGTCATGGGCAGTGGGATCAAAGACATAGCCCTTGAGGTTATCGTTCTTCACGATGGCACAGCCGTAGTATGCTACTATGATCATCGGCTGCTCTTCATAGACAATGGCTTCTACCTCATTGAACTTCTTGTAGCGGGCATCCAGATCTGTAATATCCCTTGCTTCATCGATCAAGGCATCCACTTTGGGGTTAGAATAACCAGGGCCGTTGTCGGGTCCATCAGTGTAATACCAATTGTTTAACACATACTCTGGATCAGGAACCATGGCAATGTTAAAGGCTGCCAGATAAAGATCCCAGTTGCCACTTTCTGTATTATCCTCTATTGCACCGTAGTCCATGACTTCAGCAGTTACTTTGATCCCAGCTTCCTTCAGTTCAGCGGCGATGGTCTCAGCCATAGGTGGCAATCCAGGTCTTTCTGAATACGTCATGAGTTTGAATTCTAAGTCCTTGCCATCCTTGTCACGGATTCCATCGCCATTAGTATCCACCCATCCGGCTTCTGTGAGCAGTTCTCCTGCCTTATCGAGGTCCTGTTTATAGGGTGTGAGGTTCTTGTTGGCCCATATCATTGTGGGTAGGAATGGACCGGCTGCAGGCTGGCCTACATTGTAAAGCACATGTTCTACTATGTCATCCCTGTCTATGGCATAGGAAATAGCCTGTCTGACTCTTACATCATCAAGGGGTTGATGTGCCAGGTTCACTGATATCCTGTATACGCGCGGTGTCATGTATTTCTCCACACTTATACCATCCAGAGCATCAATGCGGTCTGTTTCGCTGTATGGCACGTCCACTGTAAAGTCAACTTCTCCACTTTCAATAGCCATTGCTCTTGTATTTGGATCAGGTATGCCTTTGAGTATCATCTTGTCAAGACCAACTTCGCCTCCCCACCAGTTTTTGTTCTTCACTACTGTGAGCTCACCGGTCTGTTCATTGAAAGATTCAAATGCGTATGGGCCTGTGCCTATGGGTTTCACCAGATTGCCCTGTGTATCTACTGATTTGCTGCTTATGATAGCAGTGTTAGGATAGTGCAACACACCGGCAAGTATGGGGTTCAATTCAGTTGTTGTTATCTTAATGGTGTAATCATCCACAGCTTCTATGGATGCTATTTTAAGCATGGAATTGACCCTGGGGCTAATATTCATGACCCTTTCCAGGGAGAACTTGACATCTGCTGCAGTCATCTTGCTGCCATCATGGAAAAGGACATCATTTCTGAGATTGAACTGCCAGGTCTTGTTATCCAGTCGTTCCCAGGATGTGGCAAGTGCAGGTTTTAGTGAGAAATCTTCATTTGCTCCCACAAGTGTTTCCAAACAGGCTGCTTTTTCACAAAGAACAGTGCCATCCTCTGCGGGATCAATTGAATCTATAGCCCACATCTCGCCAAGCACAAGAGTGCTTTCGTTCTGCTGTGTGTCTTCAGTGTTGCTTACATTCCCCGTGCTTGCTGCATCAGAGGAACTGGAGGTGCATCCGGACATCATGACCGAACATACCACCATTAACATCAATATTAAACTCAATACATTCTGCTTTTTCATATCATTCATCCCCTTTCATAGTTGAAATTATTTGCAACCGTAGATCAGGTAATAGCCATATTTGTGCCCTACACGCTTGTGCCAGGGCATGTATCGCCTCTGGATATCACGGATGTATGTGATATCCTGCGATCTTATGTCTTTAAGGCCTGAATTTTTGAGATAACCTGTGGACCTTTCAAGAGGAGTGCCACCTGCATTGGGAAGTGCAGCATTGAGCTCATTTGAATAGTAGCCTTTCCAGGGATTTTTCCTCTCCATTACCATGACACCGACATTGCTGACAAAACGTCTTAACTTCGTGTCCATGGAACCGTCATCCCATAAGCCATCGATGATAATCACTCTACCTCCCGGTTTTATCACACGCTTCCAGTTGTTTACGGCATCTTGCGGATGTGGAAGTGTCCAGAGCAGGTGACGATTTATGACAACATCAAAAGATCCTTCATCAAACGGTGGATTCTCAGCATCTCCTATCTTAAAATCGATCTTAAGCCCACGATTTTTTGCTTTGATTCTTCCTTTTTCCATCATTTTGTCCGAAAGATCAATCCCTGTAACTTGATGTCCCATGCTTGCCAGAAGCAGGCTGATCTCCCCTGTACCGCAGCCCACGTCCAAAATCTTCAGTTTCCCTGTGGGAAACACTTTGTTAAAGACTTCTTTCCAGGCTTTAGCTTCTTCAGCACTTTTCACAGCATGCCCATGCTGTGTGTCATAGGTTGTGGAAGAATCATCCCACTTGCTGGTGATTTCTTCTTTGATCTTTGTGTCAGGTGTTACCATGCCAACATAAAAGGCAATATAGTATTAATAATTTATTGAATCGTAACAACTTATATGAGAATTAATTTTATAATCTGATATAAAATGCTGTATTTTAAAATAATTTATGAATATAGTACTCAAAAAAAGATTTCAAACATCATCTACTGGATGATTCTTATTGAATTAAAAGCAAAATTAGATACATTACCTGATCTGATTAGAAGATATTCGGATGAAAAAGAAGGGACTGAAAATTGTTTTCAGTCCAATGGTTTGTTTTTCTCCCCAGTTAACCCTTTATAGTTAGTATTGGCTTTTGCTCATCATCAGACCATTCTGAACTGTAGAATGCAATGTAATTTCCACTTTCTGTCTTTGCCTTGAGTAAGAAGCCAGTGTTCGCATACGTACCATTTACATATTTCTGTACGAGGTGGGTTACATCGAACTCATAGTACCTGTTATCAGGCACTTTACTGCCTGAAAATATAATTGATGCATACGGTGTAGCACCTTGCGAAACACCATTCATATCAAACCATTCTCCACCAGCATTTTTCCATGGGACACCAGATATTCTGGACCTCCAGGTAACATATTTGGAATCCCACTCCACTGGTCTGTAAACTTCAACTACTGTATCAGAAGTACGTGTCGTACCTGCTGGATAATACCAGTAGAGCGAAAGTGTAGCCTTGGATATTTTGTCTGTCTTATCGTACATGCTAAGATCGAAAAGCATTACATCCCTGCATCGATATGCGCTCTTTCCGATATCAAGATAAGTTGTAGTGGAAAGAACACTATTTGGCGATGACTCACGCAATCTGTTGTCATACACAGGTGTATAAGAAGCTGTGCTAACCGGACCAGTGACAACTACCTGTAGAGTGTCATTAGATTTCTGTCCTCCGGTATCTGTGACAGTGAGAGTCACAGTGTAGGTTCCTGCTGCATCATATGTTTTTGTAGCTGTTACTCCACTAGCTTCAGAAGTAATGCTATCTGATGCGTCAAAGTCCCATGAATATGATTCTATGCCTTTGTCATCAGTAGATGCACTGCCATTGAAAGTGACGGCTGAACCTGTGGTTGCAGTTTTATCAGCACCGGCATTTGCAACCGGCGGATTGTCAACTGAATCTGAGGCTGTAGTTATAGTCAGTTTTGGCTTCTCTGCATCATTAGGCGATTCAGAGCTGTAAAAGGCAATGTAATTGCCGCTCTCGGTCTTTGCCTTGAGTAAGAA
>MVQW01000103.1 GCA_002067265.1 Methanomethylovorans sp. PtaU1.Bin073
CGAGATTGTAGCCAGACATAGTTTCACCAAAAGGGAGAATTACAATTCTCCCGATTCTTTGTATGTTTTCTGGTCTTGGATCGTGCCTTTGTCTACGTGTTCATTTTCGATGTCCCTGATGTACCCATTGTCATCGAAGCTGTAGAAATCTCCGGCCATGACAAAGGATTTCAGTTCATCCGGTAGGTCTTCGAGCTTGACTACGAATCCCCATTCTCTCAGAAGCCGCATTGCATTTTCGGTGTCGTCTTCTTCCCACATGTTGATATTTGCAATTGTTTGATTGTCAGGAACTTCTTTCATAAGTGCGTGCTGAACTCCACCATTGTCAGTGATGCATATCACGGCTGCTGTCTTTTCTCCGCTTCTTATCATGTCAAGTGCTTCAGCATCGAGTTCATAGTATTGTTCAAGTTCATTTCCTGTTATTGTTATGTATCTCATTTCTTCAATCCTCCAACATTAATTGGTTGTACAATATACTATACAACCTATTAGTATTTAATACTTTCTGTTAGTTGTAGTGTTTTCTATACAACCTATTCTTGTATGCGATTTTTGATTATAGACTGTGCGAGGCTCCGCTTTCATCCCCGCCCTAAAGGACGGGGTCTTCCCGCTGTGCCTCCGCTCTCCCTAAGATAAATCATTTCCCCATTGAATACCTTTTTTGTCAAAGCAAATGAGGTCTGTGCGAGGGTCGTAATTGCCTGATTTAAAGAACAGAGACATCGAAAAGAAAACATCAGTCACCACAAAAGCTACCTTTGCACTATCAATCAAATATAAATCAGTAAATTCCCCATCATTATATGTTTTCAAATCTTCTGCATAGTCAGTTTTGACCACTTCATAAATACTATCTGTAAGTATAAGAGAAGTGGGAACATCTTTTTCCGCAAGATGTTTGAAAAATTGTGGATATGTCGAGAAAAAGACAGGAGAAACACCTTTGATAGTATGAGATTGTTCAATTGTTTCAAGAAATGATTTATGAGAAGTATAAACATTCTCAAGCTTGTCTATATAAAAATCGCAGTCTTTGAGATCTGCTAACCTGTCGAGAAGTTGATCAGGTATTCCAGATAGATCATGATCATTCCAAAAATCCTCATTTTTCTCAATTAAATCTACCATGTCAACAAATGGCCTAAAAGACTTGGCAATTATCTTGCCAGTAGTTGTCAATGTATACATCTTAGTAGATGGATCTTTGTACATAAGATTGGCAGACTCCATCTCCCTTATCCGTAGAGCAATCTCCGGAGAAGATACATCGAACTTCTTACGTATATTAGTGAGAGTTGACGGTTGCTCGAGAAGAAAAAGAAGGAGATCTCTTCTTTTTTCCGAGAAAGTGAGCAAACTCAACAGACATTTGGATTTCATAGTGATCACTCGTAATTGAACATTGAGATAAATTTTATGGATATAATATATTCAATGATGTAAAGGTATTCAATAAATATATACTACCAATATAATCAATAAACAATATCAGTTATAAATATATCATATGTTAATATTTTAAATAGTCAGGGTGGCCTCTTTAAAAAAGAAAAAAGGAATCAATGTAAGAAGTGGCGCATACCGGTGAATACCAAAGAAACTCCCAGTTTGTTTGCAGTGCTTATGACTTCAGCGTCCCTGATAGAACCTCCGGGGGAGACTACATACATTATACCATTCTCAGCAGCATGAACAATGCTGTCATCAAATGGGAAAAATGCATCTGAAGCCATTACACATTTTGAGAGTACATTCCTACAATATTCATCAAAATCTACTGCCGGACTTTCCCTATCATATATTACCTTCAGGTTCTCTCTTGCCTTAGTAGCGGCAAGTTTTCTGATTGAATCTACCCTATTGGGTTGACCTGCACCCATGGCAAGCATCATGTAACAGCCTTTCTGGTACTCATAAGCGAGAGTAATAGAGTTTGATTTTGTGCTCTTACAAGCACTTATACAAAACTCGGAAAGAGAGCGCATAGATTCTGGGAACGGTTTTTCTGTTACACAGTCCCATTTCTCATACAGACCCACATCTCGTGACTGTTTTAACAAGCCACCAACTACATATTTATAAGTATGATCAACATCAAATGCATCATTTAACTGAGGAAGTTCAAGCAATCTTAGATTGGAACTCTTTTTCTTGAGATATTCAAGAGCATCATGATCAAAACCCGGGGCCAAGATTATTTCAACGAACTTGCCTTCCAGGAACTTTGCTGATTGAAGATCAAATACTTTGTTACTACATACAATGCTTCCATATGCAGAGATAGGATCCCCATCCCATGCAGCACTCAGAGCTTGTAGAAGAGTGTCACCTGTAGCAAGTCCACATGGATTATTATGCTTCACAATTACTACTGCGGGTTTTTCAGCATGAAGATCTTTTATGGTCAACAATGCGTTATCGGCATCTACATAATTGTTATAGGATAGTTCCTTTCCATGCAATTGCCTGGCATTGGCAAGAGATGGTCCTTTTACACCTGGTTCCTTGAAGAACTTAGCTTTTTGATGCCAGTTCTCGCCATAACGCAGTTCCATACCGCCAGTAAAGTTAAGGTGTATGACCTCTTCAGAAGCTAATTCCTTGCTAAGATATGTATCAATAGTTGCATCATAACCTGCAGTGTGCCTGAAAGCCTTCACAGCAAGTTGTTTACGCAGTTGGTCTGAAACTACTCCTGTCGACCTGATCTCTTTGAGAACATGACCATAATCTGTTGGATCACACACAACAGTTACAGAGTTGAAGTTTTTAGCTGCAGCGCGCAATAGAGTAGGACCACCAATATCAATATTCTCAATGGCCTCCTCTAGCAAAACCCCTTCTTTTGTCACTGTGATCTCAAAAGGATAGAGGTTTACAGCTACAAGATCAATAAGCTCGATTCCTGCATCATGTGCCTGCCCCACATGACCTGGGTTGTGCCTGTTGCACAATATAGCACCATGTATCTTGGGATGTAATGTTTTGACTCTGCCATCCATCATCTCAGGAAAACCCGTGACATCAGAAACATCCTTCACTTCTATTCCTGAATCGCGTAAAATCCGTGCAGTGCCACCCGTGGAGATCAATTCCACACCAAGGGCTGCAAGCCCTCGAGCAAACTCTACAATTCCAACCTTGTCAGAAACGCTTAGCAGTGCCCTTTTTACCAAAAAATCACCGTCAAAGGTTAGCGTATATCATGTATAAATGTTATGGTTGAGAAAAAAATGAGAAAATGGAAATTACTTGAGCTTAACCAAATTTCACTACCGGACAGACCTTTATACATTTTCCGCAGTGCACACACTTATCACCAATTAAAGCGATGCCATTCTTCATCGTGACCACATCATGTGGACATTTACCTATGCAAACACCACAGCCGCTACAGTGGAGAGCCCTTTGTATGGATAACTCTACAGACTCTATCAGTTGACGGACCTGCTTTTCAGTATCGCTGCGAGCTGTTACTGTACCGGAAGCAAATACCTGGGCACTGTCCTCTCCCTGAAATATAGAAGCAACACCCTCCATGAATGCTACCCTGCCTACGGCTTCAAGCATCCTTGAAGTCTCTATTTTTTCAAGATCTATAGGTTTACCAAAACTGCCTTCTGCAGATACACCACCCTGCTTACACGGGCGATAACCAGATGTAACTGTAAACTTCAGTTTGCTATTGACATCAACCTTGGGGACCGTAGGAATGCCTTTTGCCTTTGCAATCTCCTGAAGTCTTGGCGGCAGCTTCTTCCACCTCCACATCCCATGTTCAACCCATTCCTGAGAAAGCCCCGAACTCTGAGCATAGCCAATAAGATATTTTTCCAGCTTTTCAGCAAACTCCGGATGTGTTTCTCGCAGGCGATGAAGATCAGCTACAGAACATGAAGGACAAAGCCAGCAGCCGATCCTATCAAATCCTTTCCCGTAAAGAGGATTATAAGGCAGATCATGCATGAAAATATATAACCATACATGCATAGCGGTCCAATCTTGAATAGGAGCTGCACCAACCTGATTTCCAACCCAGGGATTTTTCCAGACCCTTTCGCTTTTTGCCCTGGTATCCGATTCGTACTTGCGCTGTCCTATGAATGTCAAACAGCCCTCTTCATAGTTCCCCTCAATAAGCTGAGTAATGGGACCTAATTTGCATACTTTGCAGCACCAGCGCATTTCCACACTTGGAGGACCAAAACTATCAACCGACTCCCAGAATGCATTGCCTGAGCTTATGGACTTTAGAGGTTTGCCGTATAACCTGGAGACTTCCTGAGCATTGATAACAGTTTCCGGGAACTCAATACCTGTGTCAGCAAAAAGGACATCAAAATCTTCAAGGCACTCGCTTACAAGCTGCAGCACTGCAAGACTGTCCTTACCACCTGAATACGAAACAGTCACTGGTTTGGTCATACTTGATGAGACATTATTAATGAACTTATGAGAGCGACCTATGAATTCTTCCATGAACTTTTTGTTGGCTTTGACAACTTCTTTCCAGGTTTGCCCACCCTGCAGTACAGTTAGGTCACGTGGCTCTTCCTTATCCCTTATCTTTACTGCCACACCCTTTGGGCGTTCCCTCATTAATTTGCCATTCATACGAGCCCGACCGGTAGCTACTACCTTGCCACTGGGATTAAGAACAACTACTTCATCCTTCTCCTGAATATCGGGATCTGCATCCAGCACACCTGGAGCCAGGAGGTTAGCACCGCCCAGTATGAACTTTACTGCACCTTCTTCCAGAGTAACCCAGCCTTTCATGGCAGACAGAGATTTGTTCTGGAAAAGACATCTTGCACCTTCCACACGCAGGAGCAGCACCCATTTAAGAGAATCAAGCTCAAACCTGATACTTCCTAACACCTCACCATCTACAATGATCTCATCCATACGATCATCATAAGGAGCTTTGTTAAGTACCACTACCCTTTCGTCAGATATAAGAGGAGCATTGAACTGCTGCAGAGAAACTGCGTTAATAAGTTCTATATCATATTCAAAGGCGGGACGTATATCCCCTGGAGGAGTTACTGTCACTGATTCAGTACGATTACCACATGCACATTCCTTACCCAACACTGGCACATTACATTTTCTGCACCAGTGAAGCAGCATTTCACCAAGATAAAGGGGTTTTGACATTAGGGGATTTCAATATAGTTATAGTAAATAGTTCTTTGCTTTGGACATTTCAGATTAAGAACAGATTAAGAAAATATCACATAAGAACATAATTAAAAAGTTAATAGCAGCCTTTTAATACCAAAGGGATTCTCTATGCAACTGTTATGCTGTACGCTTTTGAACTTTCTGGGGAGCATGATTCACTCCCAATCATGGAAGCTTATGCTTGCATGGAAATAGCAGGGTTGGATTTCAAGGAACATGAAATATTTGACCAATGCCTTGTTGTGAGCATTAATGGTACTATCGATGAGATCGAACCTCGCTTGCTGCATGTAGCAGAGAGGCTTGCTATGTCACACCATATAATAAGAGTTGCAGCTATGTGTGAGACTTCGGCAAGTGACATATTAGAAATGGCAGAAAATGTTGATTATTCAATGCATATTGCACCAGAACAGACATTTGTGGTAAGGGCCAAGAAAATCAAGCATTATTGTGACTTTGAAAGAGAGTTCATAGAGGGACATGTTGGCGGTAAGATCTTCAGAAAAGGATTCCGTGCGAACCTAAAGGCACCAAATATCCAATTCAGATTAATTCTGGGAGAAAAATGTATCTTTGGTCCGGTAGTAGCATCTGTGGACAGAAGTGCTTATGAGGAGAGGTTGCCTCATAAAAAACCTTTTTTCTATCCTGGTGTGCTCATGCCCAGAGTAGCTCGGGCACTTGTGAACATTTCCAGAGTAAAAGCCAATGAAGTGTTATTCGACCCATTCTGTGGTACAGCTGGCATCCTTGTAGAAGGAGAAATCGTAGGGGCCAAAGTAATAGGCATTGAAGTACGTTCCATGATAGCTTCGGGTGCACAGATGAACCTACAGTCCTTTGGAGGATACTACAATATCATTGTAGGTGATGCATGTACCGTTCCCCTTAAAGATGAATCTGTAGATGCTATAGTTACAGATCCTCCTTATGGACGTTCTGCAGCAATCAGAGCTGAATCACTATATCATCTTTATGCCGGTTCCTTTAGAGAAATGTACAGATTACTTCGAAAGGGTAAACTTGCCATAGTAGTCTCTGAAATGGATATAACCGAATTTGCAAAAAATGCAGGGTTCAAGATATTTGATGAATATAGACAGAGAGTACATAGAAGCCTTACAAGGAGGATTACAGTACTATATAAGGAGCAATAGAAAATCTACTCAATTGATAAAACAAGATTTATACATATTTATTAATATACCATTTTTGCTAGTTAATATCGGTAGTACAAAGTTGTTGTACATACATAGAGAATAATGAAAGTGTTAGAGACTAGGCTATCAAACTTGTTTCTAAATAGAAAGACTTAATTTCAAAAAACTTCTACCTTTTATCAAGCAATGGCAATAACCGGAGGAAAAATGGTAGTGAATAAAAAATATATCATTCTGAGTCTAGTATTTATTACGGTTTTCTGTGCAGGATGTATTGGAACTGATGAATCAGACAGTTGGAATGAAAAGGGCAAAGACCTTGTTGAAGACGGGAAATACACCGAAGCAATACAGGCATTCAATAAATCCATTGAATTAAATCCTCAAAATGATGAAGCTTGGCTTAACAAAGGTATTGCACTTGCTGAAATTGGAAATAATGAAGAATCTATACAAGCATTGGATAAAGCCATCCAACTTAAACCAAACAATGCCGAGTATTTGAGTGAAAAGGGGATTGTACTCCGCAAGATAGGAAGATATGAAGAAGCAATACAGACCTATGACAAAATCATAGAAATAGAGCCCCTTGATAGTTTTGCTTGGTACAATAAAGGCATTGCACTTCACTATCTAGGAAAAAATGAAGATGCAATACAGGCATATAATAAATCCACGGAACTCAATCCACGGTTTGCCACAGCCTGGTACAATAAAGGATATGCCTTCTTTAATATGGGCAGATACCAAGAAGCTATTCAGGCATTCGATAGAGCAATAGAAATTGATTCAAAAGATGCAAGAACATGGAATTATAAAGGTTTGGCGTATAGTGAACTTGGTAGTTATTACGAAGCATTGGTAGCTTTCAACAGAGCTATTGAGATAAATCCACAATATACCAATGCCTTTGATAACAAAGCTTATGCTCTAAATCAAATGGAAAGATTTGAGGAAGCGATCCTGGTATGTAACCAATCTATAAAGATTGATCCAAAGAATGCAAAAGCATGGAGCTACAAAGGATATGCTCTTAATAAAATGGGGAAATCTGAGGAAGCTACCAATGCATTTAATAATGCCACGAAAATTGATCCTCTGGACGCTGAGGCCTGGAATTACAAAGGGAATGGCCTCTACGATATGAAGGAATATGACGAAGCAATACAAAGTTACAATAAGGCTACAGAGATAGACCCTCAGTATGCAGAAGCCTGGAAAAATAAAGCTACAGCTTATTATGGCATGACAGAATATGAAAATGCTATCATTGCATATGATAAAGCCATTGAATTAGAACCCGAAGATGCTGAAGTATGGGATAGGAAAGGCACTGCACTCCGTAGAATGGGCGAATACGATGAAGCAATAGCAGCATATGATAAGGCTATAGAGATCAATTCTCAAAGTACCTCAATCCGGATGCACAAAGGATATGCACTGTATGAAATGGAAGAATATGACGAAGCAAATCAAGTATTCGAGAAGGTCATAGAGATAAATCCTCAACATTTCGATGCATGGTATAGCAAAGGAAATGCACTAAGAGAGATGGGACAAACTGACTC
>MVQW01000104.1 GCA_002067265.1 Methanomethylovorans sp. PtaU1.Bin073
TGACTATAAACCTTGGCATTAATCAAAAGAAGGCTTTACAAGCCTTTGCTGAGTGAGGATACTACAAGGGGGCTAAAAATAATCTGCTTATTGCATCTTTCCCTGATAATATTCATCTCTTGCAGAAACAAATGCCTGTAAGTTGTCCAAGGAAGTGTGAGGCTCTATACCACACCCTGGCGCAAGTATGCCTACTCCGTCTTCTATGCATTGCTTAGCTTCTTTTTTTATCTCGTTGGGTGACTGAGAAAGAAGAGTCATGGTGGGTGAAACATTGCCGATCAGGCATGCCCTGTCACCTATTATGTGCTTTGCATATCTAGCATTGACCTTTTCTTCAATGCTAAGTCCATTGAAGCCCGATACAGCCATCTGATCAAGTATTTCTGTGGCGTCTCCGCAGATATGCAACACTGACATTCCCTGTAATCTGGAAGTAAGCTTCCTGTACTGCGGAAGCACCATGGATTCAAACATTGGGACAGGAAATAGATCAGGGCCAGCTTCAGAATCAGATACGTTTACAGCATCCACTCCATGCTCAAAGAGAGCATTTGAATACTCGATGCATACTTCTGTGCCGATTTCCATGAGTTCCTGCAAAGAATCTGGATGTTGGATACACCACATGAGGTAGTTATGTGCACCCGACAGATAAAAAGCAACTGCTGCCGGCCCGATCATACCAGCAATCACAGGTACATCTTCTCCAACCTTCGTCCTTACGATCTCTGCTGCTTTTAGAACAGTGGATATTCTCTCACTTTCACAAAGGTTCTCTGGAATTTTTATGTTTTTTACATCCTTTACATCGGCGCATGGGAAACTCAGCTGATGCGGGTGAGTGTCAATGTTTCCCTCATCTATCTTACACCCCAAGGTTTGTGCAATTACAGTTGTACAGAAAGGAAACCTTACACCCTCCAGACCAGCCAGCTTATGACCGGCAATCGCCAGAGTGGCCATCTTTTCCGGATCATAGTGGGCCAGTGGCCATTTTGCTCCGGTGAGTTCCATCATTTCAATGGTTGCTGTCTGTGTAACTGAGCACACCGGTACTTTGTCTACATCCTTTCCTTTAAGGGCTCGGACAAAGCGTTCTTTAAGAGTAAGTGGTTGCATGTTTATTACCCCAGGTTGTATAGATTATGTCATAGAGGAATAAAAACCAACCAGGTAGATTAATATACACCAGCTTTTAATAAAAATTTGAAAAATGTGAAAACTCGTACTTACACATATTGTCACACCACAGCCCTAAAATAATAGTATATAATTTCATAAAGCATCATTATTATGAATTTGGTGAATTAATATGGCAGATATTACGCATTGGGCAGATGTCATGGCAGAGGAAATAATCGGGAGCGGAAAAAAGCACCTGGTTGCAACTGGCATCACTCCCTCAGGACACATACACATCGGGAACATGAGAGAAGTAGTTACAGCAGATGCAACATACCGCGCTCTGCTGGACCAGGGAGCAAATGCAGAGATAATATATGTTGCTGACACATACGACCCTCTGAGGAAAGTATATCCTTTCCTGGATGAAAGTTTTGCACCACATGTGGGAAAACCCATTTCAGAAATACCATGCCCATGCGGTGAATGTGCCAGTTATGCAGAGCATTTTCTCAAGCCTTTCTACACAGCTCTGGACCGCTTAGGCATCCATCCAAAAATATACCGTGCTGATGAGATGTACAAACAAGGAATGTATGTAGAGAGCATTAAGAAAGCACTTATTAATAGAGATCAGATAGCACATATTCTCCAGAAACATTCCGGAAAGGAGGTCACAGCAGACTGGAGTCCCTTTAATCCGATCTGTAAGAAATGTGCCCGGCTTACCACCACAAAAGTAACTGGCTTTGATATCAATGCAGAGACTGTGGATTACGTCTGCTCTTGTGGAGACTCCGGAACAGTGTCAATGCGAGGAGGAGGAAAACTTACCTGGCGTGTGGACTGGCCCGCCCGCTGGGGCGTGTTGGGTGTAACTGTTGAGCCTTTTGGAAAAGACCATGCTTCCAAGGGTGGATCCTACGATACAGGTAAAGCCATAAGTGAAGAGATATACGGATATAAGGCACCATATCCGGTAGTATATGAATGGATCATGCTGGGTACAAAAGGGGCAATGTCCTCCTCAAGCGGTGTAGTGGTATCAATATCAGAGATGCTGGAAGTGCTCCCACCAGAGATCCTTAGGTATCTCATAATAAGAACAAAACCAGAGAAACATATTCGCTTCGACCCATCCCTGCCTCTGCTGAATCTGGTAGATGAATTTGAAAAACTAAGCGCTGACACCGAAGAATCCAGCTATAACAGGAGACTTAAAGAACTATCACATGCCGCTGGCATCTGTCATACAGACATTCCATTCAGACACATGATCACTATTTATCAGGTGGCTCATGGGGATCTTGATAGAGTGATGAAGATAGTGGAAAGATCCGGGTACAGCACAAAGAATGAGAAATGTATCTTGGAGCTTGCAGAAAACGTTGGTAAATGGCTTGAGATGTATGCCCCCGACATGGTAAAGTTCAGCGTAAAAGAAGAGATTCCTGTACAGGCTGCAACACTGAACGATTTGCAGAGAGCTTTCCTTAAAGCATTGTCCGAGGAGATTGATGCTGCAAAGGAGCTAAGCGGGGAAGAATATCATAATTTGGTCTATTCTTCGAAAGAAAAAGGGTCCTCACTTAACACTAGGATGACAAAATTAATGGGAGTTTCTCCTGATGAAATGGAAGTGAAGCCTACTGAAATGTTCAAGGCCATTTATCTGGCAGTTTTGGGACAACAATCCGGCCCCAAAGCCGGATGGTTCCTTTCATCAATGGAAAAGGACTTCCTTGCAAAGAGATTCAGTGAAGCTGCAAGCTACAGACCATAGAATTGATCGAAAAAGAACATATTTTTGCATGGGAAAAGGAGTACAGACATCTGCAATGGGGATGTGCTGGCTCTATATCCCACATAACAGAAAGACTTCCTAAAAGAAGCAGAATACTTGATGCTGGATGCGGATGTGGGAGACACCTCTTTCCACTTTCTTCCAACTATAACATAACAGGGATAGATATTTCATTTGCAGCTTTAAATAAAGCAAGGGGCTACCTGAAAAAACAGGGTCGAGAAGCCGATTATGCTACTGCAAGTCTTACTCATTTGCCTTTTAAGGAGGGAAATTTTGATGCTGTAATCTGCTTGGGAGTATTACAGCACCTGACCGAGCCGGGAAGAAAAGCTGCAGTCTCAGAAATAAGAAGAGTCTTGAAACATAAGGGACTGGTATTTTTTGAGGTCTTTGGTTTTCAGGACATGAGGTTTGGAGGAGAAGAGATAGAAGAACGCACTTTTGTGCGCCAGCATGGGATACTCTACCATTATTTTACTTCTGAGGAAATAAGAGCACTTTTTAATGGGTTTGAATTCCTTGAACTTAAGGACAACATAATAGAAAAGAACTACAAGGGAAAGAAGCAAATACGGCACATGATAAGTGCCGTGATGCGTGTATCATCAGAAGAAGATACCCACATAGTGTAACAAGATCACAAGAATTGCCCCCACAACACCTGCAATCGCACACGTGAGAATTACGACCCATGAATATGCAATATTCAGTCCTAGCACTGTATTAGCAACTACAAGCACCAATAAACCCATTATAGTATTGACAGCCATGTTTTTTACAGTTTTTAGGACTTGATAAAGCAGATACGCAATTACTATTGCTGCCAGAACAATTATTATTTCTGTTTCCATATTTATCAAGTGAATATTAATCTGACAAGTATTTAACCATTATCCACATATTTCTGACCCACATGCTGAAAAAAGCTTGCTAATATAATTTTAAGGTCTTCCATAGCAGAATACTGTTGTACAATTACTCCTGGATTTCCTTGAATCATAGCTGACACATTTGATCCTGCCTTGTATAGGCATAACACTGGCATATTCCTTTGAACAGCACTGCAGATCTCATAGCCAACACCTATGGAAGGAATAGTAACCTCTGCAATAAGGCATTCACTGTGTTCTAATAAGCTCATATCCCTTGCAAATATCTCCTGCTCTGTCATCAACGATTCTATATTTTCAAGTTCTGAATCAGCTACGTGCTCGCTAAGGACTTTATGACCCAGTGAAGCAATGAGTGTGCAAAGATATTGGTAAACGGATAACAATTCCCTCCCACCCCGGATAGAACCTGAAAAGAACACCTTCATAGCACACCTCTGAAATAATGGCCTTTAGTATATTTCTCTGATATATCCTTGCAAGTAAGGCCAGAAACCGATTCCTGAGAAATACATTCCCCAATTCTTTGTTTATATGCGGCCACAACTACTCTCACTTTCTGTGCATCCATATGCCTTGCATCTATTCTCAATCTACGGACACCTGCATTTAAAAAGCTGGGAATTTCATCCAGCAGACATAATTCTCTGGAATTAAAAATGTGGGTTCTGCAATGTTCATCCATCAATAATGGAAATTCAAAGCCTTTTTCATCAACTATTGAAAAATCATTTGCTTTGCAAGGCATAGAACAAGCTTCACCTTTACCTCCAAGCAAACTTCCCACAATGCAATTTTCCATAACCATAAGTTGCGGGTTTCCATGAATTACACATTCAACATTCCCATAACTGCTCAAAAATGAAACCTGTTCCAAGGTAAGCTCCGCAGATAAGGTAACCGCTTCAGAACCTGAATTCTGGAAAAATGAGACTGATCTATGATTGAAAATGTTGAGATGATGATCAACAATAAAATTGCAACCCATCTGTTGTACTAACCTGAGAACACCAAGGTTGGAAACAAGCAATCCATGAAAACCTACTTCCAATGCTTCCCGGATAAGCAATTGCAGTTCATTGACATCATTATCCCACACAATAGATGGTGTTGAGAGATAGATAATGCAGCCTTTTCCAAATGCAATGTCTCTTGCTTTCCCCAATTCAGTTTTGGTATAGACACGATAATTTTCATCCCCATAATAAATAACATCTGCACCCTCGCTAGCTGCAGATATCAAGCTATCCAGATTACTCACACTGACAGTCAGCATAGGTTTCCCTGTTTTTTTATTGTGTTGGAGAGGAAGTGAAAAAATAAAATGGTCGAGTTTGCGTTTCCATTTGCTGGTTCTGATCTTTTCCATTTCCTGAACAGCAATATTGCGTATATTATTCAATTCCTTGATAGGAATGAAAATATCCTGACTCGAAGTAATCTCTACTAAAACAGGATGGAAAACAGTATTTCCAAGCTTTGTTAGCTGCTTTTCCATATCATCTCTGGTTGTAGGATTTTTGAGGGATGGCTGCACAACGTATTCAGAAACTATACTTGTTATGTTGCCATCGCTATCCTGTATTTCCAGTTCCAGCTGTTTACCTGTTATAGCCGTAAGATTAAGCCGCAATGGCACTTTGCGCACAGGTGTTTGAGAGGTGAAAGATCGTTCCATAGACTTTAGAAGTGAGACATCAGAAGTCCTGTATACTTGCATTCCTGCAGATACAGGATTGGAAAGAGGGATGTCGACGATCATATCTTTATCAGCAGAAGTGATTGGTCTGCCTTTGTAGAGTATTTTGGTCACGCTCTCGCCTGTATCCTCACCTGAAAAACCTATTCCATCACCAACATTAAGAGGACCTGACAATTTAAGGCTTACATACCCACCTCTCGATTGCCCCTTCGCAGTGCCTACCAGAACACCCCGATTATATGGTACACCGTGATCCATCAACTTGATGCGTGGTTTTCCTGAGAGATACGCATGCGTAAAACCTCTGTTAAAAAGCTGTTCAAGCGTCCTTAACTCTTCCTCAGACACAAAATAAGCTGTTGGGTCTGCAGCATAACGGTCAAGAAGCCGCCTATAAATACCCACTACACCTGCCACATATTCCGGGCGTTTCATCCGTCCTTCAATCTTAAGGGAAGAAACGCCAGCTTCAATAAGAAGAGGAAGAATTTGAGAAGTGTTCAAGTCCTTTGGACTTAGCAGAAAATTATCTTGAAATTTTACTTCTTTTCCATTCTTCTTGAGAGTATATTGTTTACGGCAAGGCTGAGCACAGTAGCCCCTATTGCCGCTTCTGCCCCCGATCAGGCTGCTAAAGAGACATTGTCCGGAGTAACAGATACATAAGGCACCATGAATAAACACCTCAAGATCTGCTTGTGTGTTATTGTGGATAGAACGAATAGCTTCAAGTGATAGTTCTCTTGCAAGGACGATCCTTTTTACACCCAGATCTTCAAGTAAACGTACACTATCACTATTATGGACTGTCATCTGTGTGCTTGCATGTACCGGAAGTTCGGGCAGGTATTCACGTAAAAAAGAAATTAATCCTACATCCTGCACTATTACAGCATCTGCCCCGTATGCTGCAATATTCTTCAAAGTTTCGGCTGCCTCAGCAAATTCAGCATCTTTTATCAGAGTGTTCACTGTAACGTATACCTTTACTCCTCTGAGATGAGCATAGTCGATTGCTTGTTCAAGTTCATCTAGAGAAAAATTAGAAGCGTATGCTCTGGCACTGAGCTTCTTAACTCCTAGGTATACTGCATCTGCACCATTTTCCACAGCAGCCTTAAGAGATAGCATATCACCGGCAGGGGCCAGAAGTTCAGGAATATGGGACATGAAGGTTTGTGATGATGTCACAATATATAAATGATGGCCAGAAGGCTTTGAAGTTTCCGGCCAATGTTCGGGGATATATATCCAAAGAAGTCTATGCCTTCTTTTTCAGCAGGTGGAATTTGAGCACATATAGACAGAAAACTACTACTACAAGGTTAAACACAGCCTTGATGATGGGAATATATTCCGACTCAAACCATGTGTAGATTATTTGATCTACCGAGCCTACGAACTGGAGTACTGAAATTGCAAGAAGAAGACCCACTAGTATGAATAGACCAGCTCTAAAATAGTCCTCCATTGTTGGTTCTTTTCTCTCTTTCGTCTTTACTGGTGCAGGAGATTGCACCTGCCCCATA